>NZ_CADEAU010000288.1 GCF_902825405.1 Micromonospora maritima
GGCCCGGCTCGGCGGCAGGTCGTCGGTCACGGCACGTCCCGGGGCAGCACGGCCCGCACGTACGGGGTGCGCTGGCGCAGGTCGGTGGCGGCGTCGGCGGTGACCTGGAACAGCGGCCCGGCGGCCAGGGTGAGCAGCACGCCGATCGCGACAAGCGCGGCGGTGGCGCCGACCATCAGCCCGGGCAGCCGGACGATCGGCGTGTCGGTGGCCAGCCGCGGCGCCCGCCAGAACGCGATGTTCCACACCCGGGACGCGGCGTAGAGGGTGAGCAGGCTGGTCGCCGTCCCGGCCGCGACCAGCACGAAGGGCAACGCCCCGCCGTCGGCCACGCCGGCCTGGAGCAGGCCGAGCTTGCCGAGGAAGCCGGAGAACGGCGGGATGCCGGCGAGGTTCATCGCCGGCACGAAGAAGAGCACGGCGAGCAGCGGCGTGATCCGCGCCAGCCCGCCCAGCCGGCGCAGGTCGGTGCTTCCGGCCCGCTCCTCCACCAGACCGGCGACCAGGAAGAGCGTGGTCTGGATGGTGATGTGGTGCACCACGTAGAAGATCGCCCCGGACAGGCCGGCGACGGTGCTCAACGCCACCCCGAAGATCATGTAGCCGATGTGGCTGACCAGGGTGAAGGAGAAGAGCCGCTTCATGTCCGACTGGGCGACCGCGCCGAGGATGCCGACCACCATGGTCAGGCCGGCCACCACCATGAGCAGGCCGTCGACCTGGCCGCCGGGGAAGAGCAGCGTCTCGGTACGGATGATCGCGTACACACCGACCTTGGTCAGCAGGCCGGCGAAGACCGCGGTGACCGGGGCCGGCGCGGTCGGGTAGCTGTCCGGCAGCCAGGCGGAGACCGGGAAGACCGCCGCCTTGATGCCGAACGCGAGCAGCAGCATGAGCTGCAGGGTCAGGCGTACGCCGGAGGGCAGCGCGTCCAGCCTCCCGGCGAGCTGCGCCATGTTCAGGGTGCCGGTGGCCGCGTACACCAGCCCCACGCCGGACAGGAACAGCATCGAGGACAGGATGCTGACCACCACGTACGTGGAGCCGGTGCGCAGCCGCGCCTCGGTGCCGCCCAACGTGATCAGCACGAAGCTCGCGGCGAGCAGGATCTCGAAGCCGACGAACAGGTTGAACAGGTCGCCGGCCAGGAAGGCGTTCGTCACGCCGGCGGTGAGCACCAGGTAGGTGGGGTGGAAGATACTCACCGGCGCCGTCTCGCTGGTCTCCCCCCGCCCCTGGCCGATCGAGTAGAGCAGCACGCAGAGCGTGACCGCCGAGGAGACCACGAGCATCAGCGCCGCCAACTGGTCGGCCACCAGCACGATGCCCACCGGCGGCGGCCAACCGCCCACCCGCACCACCACCGGCCCCTGCCGGTACGCCTGCACGAGCAGCACCGCCGCGACCACCAGCACGCTGCTCAGGCAGAGCACGCTGATCGACCGCTGCAACCGGGGTCGCCCGGCCAGGATCAGGGTGAGCGCGGCGCCGAGCAACGGCACCACCACCGGCAACGGCACCAGGAAGCTCATGGGCCGTCCCGGCGCAGGCGGCGGCGGGCGGGTTCCGGGTCGACCTGCTCCGGGTCGTTGTCCGGACCCTCACCTCCCAGGTCCGCGGTGGACACCTCGTTGCGCTCGGCGAGCCGGACGATCTGCCGGTCCTCCAGGTCGTCCTGCACCTCGTCGTCGCCGCTGGTGTACCAACTCCGGTACGCCACCGCGAGCAGGAACGCGGTCAGCCCGAACGTGATCACCACGGCGGTCAGCACCATGGCCTGCGGCAGGGCGTCGCTCATGTCACCGGCCGGCGCGCTGCCGACCAGCGGCGCCGCGCCGGACCGCCCGCCGAGCAGGATGAGCAGGTTCACCCCGTTGCCGAGCAGGATCACGCCGAGCAGGATCCGGGTCAGGCTGCGTTCCAGCAGCAGCGTGACGCCGGTCGCGACGAGCACCCCGACCGCCAGCACCAGCACCAGCGTCGGCCCGGAACCCCTCACCGAGTCTGCCCCGATCGCGACTGCGGGGCTCGCAACCCCGGCTCACTCCTCGCGCTCACGATCCGCCCTCGCGCTGGACCGTCAGCCCGCGACCCGGTTCGCCGGCGGCCTCCACGTGCCGGTCCACCTCGGCGCCCAGGCTGCGCAGGATGTCCAGCACCAGCCCGACCACCACCAGGTACACGCCGATGTCGAAGAAGAGCGACGTGACCAGGTAGAAGTGGCCGACCAGGGGCAGCCACAGGTCCACCTTCACGCTCTGCAGCACGTCACCGGCGAGCGCCAGGCCGACCACCCCGCTGCCCACCGAGACGGCCAGCCCGGCGCCGAGCACCATCCCGGCGCCGACCGGCGCGGCCTCGGCCAGCTCGTACCGCCCGCCGGCCAGGTAGCGCAGCGTCAACGCGAGCCCGGCGACGAGCCCGCCGGAGAACCCGCCGCCCGGCGCGTTGTGCCCGGAGAAGAGCAGGAACAGCGAGAAGAGCAGCATGGTGTGGAAGATCAGCCGGGTGACCACCTCGAACACGATCGAGCGCCGCCGCTCGCGCAGCGTCTGCCCACCGCGCAACCAGACCGTGCGCCGGTCACCGTCGCGCAGGCCGGCCGGCTGGGGGCGGCGTGGCCGGGGCCCGGTGCGGGACCGCTCGAAGATCAGGCTGGCCACCCCGGTCGCGGTCACCACGAGCACCGCGAGCTCCCCCATCGTGTCCCAGGCCCGGATGTCGACGAGGGTCACGTTGACCACGTTGCGGCCGTACCCCTCGGCGGCGCTGAGGTCCGGGAAGGCCGCGGAGATCGACGGCGCCCGCCGCGCGCCGGACGCGGCGAGCGCCAGGCCGGCCATCACCAGGCCGGCGGCGACCCCGACGCACCGCCGCACCCAGCGGCTGCGGCGCAGCGGGCGGGCCGAGAAGCGTTCCGGCAGCCGGCGCAGCACCAGCACGAACACGGCGATGGTGGCGGTCTCCACCAGGAACTGGGTGAGGGCCAGGTCCGGTGCGCCGTAGAGGACGAACATCATCGCGGTGCCGTAGCCGGTCACGCCGACCAGCAGCATCGCGGTCAGTCGGCGGCGCGCGCCCACGGCCAGCACCGCGGCGACCGCGATCACCACGCAGACCACCAGTTGGGCGGGGTTGTCCCAGGGGGCCAGGTCGACCCGCCAGGGCGCGGTGGCCACCATCGCCGTGCCCGGTACGAGCACCAGCGCGACCAGCACGGTGCCGAGGTACTGCGGCAACGAGCCGCGCTGGGTGGCGCCGGTGACCTCGATGGCGAGCAGGTCGAACCGGTGCGTCACCCACTCGTACCCCTGGTTGCCGCCCACCGGCGAGCGCAGCCGGGCCAGCACCGGGGCGAGCGGGCCGCGGACCAGGTGCAGCACCACACCGCCGGCCAGCACCAGGGCGGAGAGGCCGAGCGCCGCGGTGGGCCCGTGCCACAGCGCCAGATGCTCCTCGACCGGGCCGAACAGCTCCGCGTACGGCTCGAACAGGCCGCTCAGCCAGCCGGCCGCCGGCCCGGTGACGAGCCCGGCCACGGCGAGCACCACCGGGGGTCCGAGCATCGCGGCCGGCGGTCGGGCCACCTCGGTGTCCGGCACGCCCGGGCGGGTGCCGAACGCGCCCCACAGGAAGCGGATGCTGTAGGCGACGGTCAGCGCGCTGCCGGCGACCAGCACGGCCAGTACCAGCGGGTCCCCGGTGAACGCGGCGAGCACCGCCTCCTTGCCCACGAACCCGATCAGCGGCGGCACGCCGGCCATCGAGGCGGCGGCCAGCCCGGCGACCGCGGCCAGCACCGGGGCGGCCCGGCCCACCCCGGACAGGTCCCGCAGGTCCCGGGTGCCGGCCTCGTGGTCGAGGATGCCCACCACGAGGAAGAGCGCCGCCTTGAACAACGCGTGCGCCACCAGCATCGCCACGCCGGCCAGGGCCGCCTTCGGGGTGCCCGCCCCGAACACCGCCACGAGCAGGCCGAGCTGGCTGACCGTCCCGTACGCCAGCAGCAGCTTGAGGTCCGTCTGCCGCAACGCCGCCCAGCCGCCGATCACCAGCGTGACCAGGCCGGCGACCACGGTGACCGGCCGCCACGGCCCCGCCGGCGCGAGCGCCGGACCGAGCAGCCCCAGGAGGAACACGCCGGCCTTCACCATGGCGGCGGCGTGCAGGTACGCGCTGACCGGCGTGGGCGCGGCCATCGCCACCGGGAGCCAGGCGTTGAACGGGAACACCGCGGACTTGGCCAGCGCGCCGGCGAGGACGAGCAGCACCGCCGTGGCCAGGTATCCGCCGCCGGGCAGCGGCGCGGCGGCCACCGCCGACCAGCGGTAGCCCCCGGCGTGGTGGCCGAGCAGCAGGAACCCGACGAGCATGGCCAGGCCGCCGAGCGTGGTCACGGTGAGCGCCTGGGCGGCGGCCCACCGGCTGGACCGGCGCTCGGTGCTGTGTCCGATCAGCAGGTAGGAGAAGACCGTGGTCAGCTCCCAGAACACGTAGAGCAGCAGCAGGTCGTCGGAGACGACGAGGCCGACCATCGCGCCGGCGAAGGCGACCATCACGGCGGCGAACCGGGCCAGCCCGACGGAGCCGGGCTCGAAGTAGCGGGCGGAGTAGACGAGCACCAGCGCGCCGACGCCGCCGACCAGCAGCAGCATCACCCAGGACAGCGTGGTCACCCGCAGCGCCAGGTCCAGGTGCAGTTGGGTGATCCAGGGGTACGTCTCGACCACCGCGCCGCCGTCGCGTACCGACCCGGTGTGGGCCACCGCCCAGCCGAGGGTGGCGGCCGGGGCGAGGGCGAGCAGCAGGCAGGCGCGCGGACCCCAGATGCGGACCAGCAGCGGGGCGAGCAGCGCCGCCACCAGGTGCAGGATCAGCAGGACGAGCACACGCACTCCCGGTCGAGGCGACAGCGCGCGGGGGCACGCTGCGGGTACGACCGATCAGACGCCACTTCCCCACCCACCCGCGCCGTTTTCCGAAAACCCACCCGCCCCGGACACCCGTCCCACCCCACCCCGGGCCCGCCCCCGGCGATCAGGGCTTGAACGTCAGGAATTCGCGCCGTCCACGACACCAACGCCCCACCCCCTTGGTGGTGATCAAGGAGTTGGCGTCGGGGCAGCGCGCGATGGTGACGCGAGGTCCTTGATCGACCCCGTGGACCTGAAACGGAGATGCCGTGGGACGGGCGGCGGGACCGAGGGATGCCGTGGTCCGGAGAGCGGGCGGGTGCGGGGCCCGGGCGGCGGGCGGGTGCCGGGGTCCGGTGGGGGGGGTGTCGTGGCGCCGGGGGTCAGGGCAGGGGGGCCGCGGTGGGGGTGGGGCGGAGCTCCGCCGAGGTGGTCGGGTGGCCGAGCTGGCCGGCCGCCTTGTCGACCACCCGCTGCGCGGCGGCGAGGGACCGGACCGGCAGCCGGGCGTCGCGGGTCTCCCGGCGCAGGACGAAGTAGTGCACCGCGGCCCGGACCAGGGCCCGGTCGGCGGCGCTGGAGAAGGCGGTGGCGACGACCATCTCGCGCAGGCGCCGGGCCAGCTCCTCGGCCAGTTCGAGGTCGGCGCCCCGCAGGTTGGCGCGGAGCGCGGCGAGCCGGCTGTCGACCTTGCGGATGAGCACGTCGGTGCCGGGCCTGGAGCCTCGCTCCTCGACGGTCATCCACGCCTCCAGCCACGCCGCGTTGCGAGTGAAGTTACTTTATGTTGCACCCCGCAAGCAAGCAGTTAAGTAAGACTTAACGGATTAACCGCCCATTACTCGCTTCGAACGTGTGCGTGGGACAGAACCGCCAGCCGTCCGGCCGGATGTCACACCGGCGCGGCAGGATGGTGGGCGTGGCGGACGACGTGGCCCCGGCCGACGGGGTGCTGGCGGAATTCGGCGCGGCGACGCGGGAGTGGTTCGCCGCGGCCTTCGCCGCGCCCACGCCCGCCCAGCGGGGCGCCTGGCAGTCCGTGGCCGCCGGGCGCAACGCCCTGGTCGTCGCACCGACCGGCTCCGGCAAGACGCTGGCGGCGTTCCTCTGGTCGCTCGACCGGCTGGCCAAGGAGCCCCCGCCCGCCGACCCGCGACGCCGCTGCCGGGTGCTCTACGTCAGCCCGCTCAAGGCGCTCGCCGTCGACGTGGAGCGCAACCTGCGCGCCCCGCTCACCGGCATCCGTCAGGCCGCCACCCGGCTCGACCTCGTCCCGCCCGACATCACCGTCGGCATGCGCACCGGCGACACCCCGGCCGACGAGCGGCGAGCCTTCGCCCGCACCCCGCCGGACATCCTCATCACCACACCCGAGTCACTGTTCCTGCTGCTCACCTCCGCCGCCCGCGACTCGCTGCGCGGCGTGGACACCGTGATCGTCGACGAGGTGCACGCGGTGGCCGGCACCAAGCGCGGGGCGCACCTGGCGCTCTCGCTGGAACGTCTCGACGCGCTGCTGGAGCGCCCGGCGCAACGGATCGGGCTGTCCGCCACGGTGCGCCCGATCGACGTGTGCGCCCGCTTCCTCGGTGGCGCCCGCCCGGTCGACGTGGTGCAGCCGCCGGCCGACAAGACCATCGAGGTCAGCGTCCAGGTCCCGGTGGAGGACATGACCCGCCTCGACGAACAGGAGCCCCCGGAGGACGAGCTGGGCGGCCTCGGCCCGCGCCGGCCCTCGATCTGGCCGGCCGTCGAGGAGCGCGTGCTCGGGCTGATCCGGGCGCACCGGTCCACCATCGTCTTCACCAACTCCCGGCGCAGCGCCGAGCGGCTCTGCGCCCGCCTCAACGAACTGGCCGCCGAGGAGCTGGAGGCGTCGACCTCGCCCGGGGGCAGCCGCGTGGCCCGGGGCGGTGAGCCGGTGCGCGTATCCGATCTGTTGCCGACCGACGACGTCCCGCCGGCAGGCGACGACGGTCCGGCGGACGCGGACGGCGGCGGTCCGGCGGACGCGGACGGCGGCGGTCCGGCGGACGCGGCGGGCGGCCGG
>NZ_CADEAU010000289.1 GCF_902825405.1 Micromonospora maritima
CGGCTCGGGGGTGCGGACGCCCTCGGCGAGCGCCAGCACGTCGGCCACCTCGACGACGCCGCCGAGCGCCTCGCGGACCGGCCGGCCCAACGCCCCGGTGTGGCCGCGCGCCTCGTGCCGGCAGAAGTAGGCCAGTTCGCAGGCGGCCAGGCAGTCCGGCGCGTAGCGGGCCGGCACCTGGTGCAGCGCGGCCGCGAGGGTGGCCGGGTCGGCCGTCGGGTCGGCGGTGAAGCCGGCCGGCACGGCGGCGAGCAGGTCGTCGACGCGGGCCATCCGGGCCAGCTGGCGGCGCAGCACCAGCAGTTGCCGACGCACGTCGAGCAGGCTGGCCACCGGCTGGTTGGTGAAGTCCCGGGGGCAGACCAGCACCACCTCGTGCGAGACCAGCTCCGGGTCGCGGCCCTCGGCGGCGAGCAGGTCACGCAGCGCCAGCACGTAGACGGCGGACTGGATCGCCGCGGCGGCGACCTTGGCCGGGTCGGCCTGCCCGTCGATCACCGGAAACGACTTGATCTCCACGACGTGGAAGCGGCCGGCCAGCCGCGCGGCGACCAGGTCCGGTTCCAGGTGCACGCGCCGTCCGGCCACGTCCAGGCCGAGCAGCGGGTGGTCGAAGAGCGCGGGACCGTCGCCGCTCGCGGTCAGCGCAGCCCGGGACCGCCCCGGCCGGTCGTCGTCACCGCCGAGGTCCGTCCAGGTCGCGCCGGCCGGCACCGGTACGCCGAGCCGCTCGGCCACCAGGCGCAGCAACTCCGCTCCGCCGTCCGCCTTGACCTGGGCCTCGAACGCGTTGCCCCGGGTGATCGCGAAGCGGGACTGCCCGAAGCGGGCCGGGAAGCCGAGCCGCTCGGCCAGCGCCGGCTTGTCCGCCCCGGCGCTGTCCAGCACGGCGCGGCGCGTGCAGCCGGGATTGCCGGTCAACGCCGCGACGGTGCGCGCGTTGTGCCGCCGGGGCGGCCCCCCGCCGCGGATCTCGCTCAGCCGATCTTCCACCCGATGAAGTGTAAGGAAGGGCCCCCTCTTAACGCCTCCGGTAGAGGCGGGGCCCCTTATTAACAAGCCCAGGGGTCAGCGGCCGGCGGAACGGTTCCACGGGGACCGCGGCGACAGCGCCCCCGCCGTCGGTCGGCTGCGGCGACGGTGCCGACGGCCGGGCGTGCACGGCGGGCGGGCGGCGGTGTGCACCGGTACGGCGGGCGGGGTGACCGGCTGCCGCCCGATCAGCCAGCAGAGGAAACGGGTCACGGTCAGCCGACCGGGAGGCGCTCGGCCTCGGCGCGGGAGATCTCGTACTCGGCGCCGCAGAACGTGCACTGCTGCGCGTACCGGGTGCGCACCGGGATCAGGGGAATGAAGAAGAGGCTGAACTTCGTGACCCGCCGGGTGATCACCTGGGCGGCCTGGTTCCCGCAGTGGCGGCAGACCTGGGTGACGACGCCGGACCGGTCGACCTTGGTCCGCAGCCCGAAGATGAAGAACATCGCCCGCCATTACCCATCCGGGGCACGTGTTAAGCGGGGCCCCCTCCTATACCGGAGGCGTTAACAGGGGGCCCCTCCTTACACCTCAGAGCCAGATGGGCTGCCAGTCCGGCACCTCGTGGAACCGCCGCAGCTCGGCCAGGCCGGCGACGCTGCCGGACCAGGCCGCGTACGGCGGGTTACCCTCGTCGAAGCCGGACTGCACGAAGGTCAGCTTGGTCCGGCCGCCGGACTCGGCCAGCTCCCAGGAGGTGACGCCGGTCGGTCCCCAGTCGACGGACATCGCCCGGCCGGGCGTCACGTCGAGCACCTTGGCCGCGTAGCCGGCGTCGAAGCCGCCCATCGCGTACCGGCCGCCCTCCCAGGGCTCGATCCCGATCGGGTAGCCGAACCAGGCGCTGGCCTGCTCGGAGTCGGTCAGCGAGGTCCACACCTTGTCCATCGGCGCGTCGATCAGCAGCTCGCCGCGCAGGTCGGCGGAGGTGAAGTCGGTACGCGGCAGCAGCGGCCGCCCCTCCAGGTGCGCGTTGAGGTTGGCGATCGCGAGCGCCCAGAACGTCTGGAGCACGCCCCGGATGCTGCTGCCGTTCATCGCCTCCTCGAAGGAGAAGTGGCTCTGCCGCAGCGTCAGGACGGTGGCGTCGCCGTCGGGCTCCCACTCGAACTCGGTGGTGGTCTCCACCCCGTCGAGCGTCCACGCGAAGCGCAGTGTCTTCTCGTCGGCGTGCAGCAGCCGCTGGTGCGGCACGTCGCCCTCGGGCGTGTAGCGGCCCCAGAACTCGTACCGCCCGGGCAGGTCCACCTCGGCGTGTTCGGCCAGCCACACGCGCAGCTCGGCGGGATCGGTCAGCGCCCGGCGGACGGTCGCCACCGGCGCGGCGAGACGGGCGCGGACGGTCATCGGGTCACTCATGCTGGTTGCCCTTCGGGTAGCAGGCCACGGCGAGCTTGAAGGCGTCTCCCTCGGCGCCGCCGTAGCGGGTGAACAGGTCCCGCAGCGTCGACTGCAGGTCGTGCAGGAACTCCTGCCGCCGCTCGGCGGGCACCCGGATCTCGCCGGAGACGCCGATCGACGGAAGCTCGGGGGCGGTGCGGTCCAGCCCGGCGATGTCGGCCTGGACCTCTTCCATGAGGTCGAGCAGGTAGCCGAGGCTCAACTCGTCCTGTGCCCGGCGGGCGCCGCCGATCCGGCCGACCAGCCGCGGGGAGAGCCAGTAGGACCGGGCGACGGCGCGGTAGATGCCCTCGTTGATGCCGCGCACCCGCCGCTCGGCCACCTGCTCGGCCAGCCCGGCCGCGACCAGTTGCTTGACGTGGTAGTAGACGCGCTGCGGCGTCTGCTCCAGCCGGGCCGCGACCTCGGTGCAGGTGCGGGGCTCGGCCAGGTGCCGCAGCACCTCGATGCGCTGCGGCTTGAGCAGGGCTTCGGCCTGCTCGCGCTGTTCCAGATACAGGACGTCTCTCATGGCAAAAACAAGCTTGTACGTAAAAAAGTTACTTGTCAATAGGAACGACGAGAGGCCGCACGATCCGTGCGGCCTCTCGTCGGTACGGGTGTCAGGGCGTCCAGTCGGGGCGCAGCGGGTAGCCGTCGACCCCCTGCGGCCCGTTGTGCGTGGCGAGCACCTGGTGCAGCTGGATCCCGTTGCGCTCGAACGCCATCCGGGAGCCGGCCATGTAGAGGCCCCACACCCGGGCGGTGCCCGGCCCGACCTCGCCGACGCAGAAGTCCCAGTGCTCGACCAGGTTGCGGCACCAGCCGGCCAGCGTCAGCGCGTAGTGCTGACGCAGGTTCTCTTCGTGGTGCACCTCGAACCCGGCGTCGTGGATCTCGCTGATCAGCCGGCCCGGACCGGCCAGCTCGCCGTCCGGGAAGACGTACCTGTCGATGAACGCGCCGGAGCGGTGCGGGGCGCGGTTGTCGGCGCGGGTGATGCAGTGGTTGAGCAGCCGGCCGCCCGGCTTGAGCCGGGACCGCAGCGCGCCGAAGTAGGCCGGGTAGTTGCGCACCCCGATGTGCTCGGTCAGCCCGATCGACGAGATCGCGTCGAACTGCTCGCGCGGCGCGTCCCGGTAGTCGAGGTGCCGCACCTCGGCCAGGTCGCCCAGCCCTTCGCGCTCGATCGCGGCCCGCGCCCACTCGGCCTGCGCCCGGGACAGCGTCACACCGAGCGCCTTCACGCCGTACTCCCGGGCCGCGTGCCGGACCATGCCGCCCCAGCCGCAGCCGACGTCCAGCAGCCGCATCCCCGGCTTGAGCGCGAGCTTGCCGGCGACCAGGTCGTACTTGGCCCGCTGCGCCTCCTCCAGCGTGTCGCCCGGGCTGCGGAAGACCGCGCAGGTGTACGTCATGGACTCCCCGAGCACCTTCTCGTAGAAGGCGTTCGACACGTCGTAGTGGTGCGAGATCGCGTTGCTGTCCCGCGTCCGCGAGTGGCGCAGGCCGTTCACCACCCGCTTCCAGCGCGGCGCGGCCTCCTGCGGCGGGGGCGGCGGCGGCATCAGCCGCTCCCAGCCCAGGCCCTTGACCAGGGCCAGCGCCTCGCCCATCGGCGGCATCCGCAGCGGCATCTCGTCCTTGAGCACGCGCAGCGCCTCGTACGGGTCGCCCGGGTGCACGCCCTCCAGCCCCAGGTCGCCGCTGACGTAGGCCCGCGCCATGCCCAGGTCACCGGGCGCGGTGAGCAGGTAGGACAGGCCCCGCTCGGTGCGGATCGCCAGGGTGATCCCGGCGTCGGCCGGGCCCAGGGCGCTGCCGTCGTAGCCGGTGACGCGCACCGTCAGGTCGCCGGTGGTGACCGCGCGGACCACGTCCGCCACGGTCGGTCCGGTGCGCCGGCCGCCCGCCGGCGGACCGGCCGGGGCGCTCGCCGCCCCCGGTGTTCGGTCGGTCAGACTCATGCTCGGGATACCGCCTTCTCGTACAGTCCGGTGAGTCGGTGGTCCGGGTCGTAGCGGTCCTTCACGGCGCGCCAGGTGTCCCCGCCGTAGAGCCGGTCGAACGCCGCCCGGTCGTAGTACGCGTCGGAGTAGAGCGACTTGTGGCCGCCCACCTCCGACACCATGCGCTCGATCTGGCGGTTGACGTCGCCGTCGGCGGCTCCCGCCGCGATCGGCACGCTCCCCCAGAAGCCGATGTTCACATACGTTTCGCCCGGTTGGAGCGGATACAGCGGCCACGCCCTGGCGGACCCCCGCCCGGCCGGCTCACGCAACCGCAACGGGCAGAGCCAGACCGGCGTCATGCCGACCTCGGCCGCGAACCAGCGCAGGAACTCGGCCGTGCGGTCCAGCGGGATCTCCACGTCCTGCACCACCCGCTCGCGCGCCGGCCGGCCCCGCCACCTGTCGATCCGGGCCGCCACCTGGTGCCGGTGCTCCAGCCGGACGATGCGGTGGTAGACGTCGCTGCGCCGGTAGCGCTGCGGCCAGAGCCGCCGGACCATCGGGTGCTGCACCCCGAACGCCGCCGAGCACCAGAACCAGTCGGTGTCCCATCGCCAGAGATAGTCGTACGCGCCGAGCACGTCGCGGGTGCGGCGGCGCAGCGAGCGGTAGTAGATCTCCTGGCCGGTGTAGTCGGACGGCGGCCCCTCGGCCTCGTCGGTGAACGTGCCGAGCACGAGGTAGGCCTCGCCGGGACTGAACATCACCCCGTCCATGGCGTCCACCGGGTCACCGGCCCAGGCGCCCTTGGCGACCACCTCGGCCACCGCGTCGGCCAGCTCCTCCAGCCGGGTGAACCGGATGTTGCGCAGCGCCATGTGCCGGCGGACCGGTTGCAGCTCGATGCGCAGCCGGGTGGCGTAGCCGAGGCTGCCCAGCGAGTTGGGGAAGGCCCGGAACAGGTCGGCGTGCTCGCCCTGCGGCCGGGCCGTGACGATCTCACCGGCGCCGGTGAGGATGTCCATCTCGGTGACCGACTCGTGCGGCAGGCCGTTGCGGAAGGAGGTGGACTCGATGCCCAGGCCGGTCACCGCGCCGCCCAGCGTGATCGTGCGCAACTGCGGCACGACCAGCGGCATCAGACCGTGCGGCAGCGTCGCGTCGACCAGATCCTCGTAGGTGCACATGCCCTGCACGTCGGCGGTGCGGGCCGCCGGGTCGACGCCGAGCACGCCGGTCAGTCCACTCACGTCCAGGCCCGGCGTACGCGGCGCGGATCGGGGGCGGAACAGGTTCGAGGTCTGCTTGGCCAGCCGTACGGGTTCCCCGGCGGGCACCGCGGCGTAGGAGCGCCGCAGCGTGTCCACCGCCCGTTCATGATCACGGACAGCGTGCATGAGATCACCTTACGCCCGGGTACGACAATTCGTGGGATGTCCACGGTGGCCTTCCGGCGACCCGCCGACGACCCGCGGGTTACCGTGACGGCCATGGCGAATCCCGCGCTCACCGCCCTCGACGCCGCCGGCCTGCCGTACCGGGTGATCCGGCACGGGCCGGTGGCGAGCCTCGCCGAGGCGGCCGAGGCACGCGGCGTCGAGGTACCCGACGTGGTCAAGACGATCGTGGTACGCCGCGGCGAGGGCGACCACCTGTTCGTGCTGACCCCCGGCGGCCGGGTCGTCTCCTGGCCGAAGCTGCGCGCCCTGCTCGGGGTGAGCCGGCTGTCGCTGCCCGACGCCGAGGCGGCGAAGGCCGCGACCGGCTACGCGCGCGGCACCATCACCCCGTTCGGGTCGCGCACCGCCTGGCCGGTCGTCGCCGACGAGCGGCTGCGCGGCCGGGAGATCACGCTCGGCGCGGGCGAGCCCGGGACGGCCGTGGCGCTGGACGCCGACGCCGCGCTGTCCGCGCTCGACGCCACCGTCGCCGACGTCACCGATCCGGAGCCGACCCGCTGAGCGGTGGCCGGCGGGCGGCCACCGGCATAGCGTGGAGGACATGCCGAAAGCCGTCTGGAACGACCTCGTCGTCGCGGAGAGCGACGACACCGTGGTGGTCGAGGGCAACCACTACTTCCCCCGCGCCGCCCTGCGCGACGACCTGATCCGCGAGTCGGACACCCACACGGTCTGCCCGTGGAAGGGCACCGCCTCCTACTACACGCTCGAACACGGCGGCGCCACCAGCGCCGACGCGGTCTGGTACTACCCGGACCCGAAGCCGGACGCCGAGATGGTGCGCGACCGGGTGGCGTTCTGGAAGGACGTGCGGGTCGTCGACTGAGTCACCGTGCCGCCGGGGCGACTGGCCCCCGGCGGCCCCGGTGGGTCAGGATGCCCCCATGGCCGACCCGCACACCGACCCGTCCGGCACCGTCTACGGCGCCCGCCGCGCCCGGGGCGTCCGGCTGCCGCAGGACCCGTTGATGCGGATCGCGCTGGGCGTCGCCACGGTCGGCGTACTCCTGGGGGCCTTCTTCGCCACCGGCGTGCTCGGCGGCGGCGACGGCCCGCCGGTGGAGATCGGAAGAGCGTCGTGTAG
>NZ_CADEAU010000290.1 GCF_902825405.1 Micromonospora maritima
CTCGCCGGCTGGCGGGGGGACGGGCACACCGCCGAGCTGCCGCCCGCGCCGCCGCTCGAACCCGGGCCGCTGGTGCTGGTCGACCGGCCCGGCTCGGTGCAGTCCTCGCTGCGCCTCGCGCTGCCCGCGGTGCCCCGCACCCACCCCGACCACGCCGCGCTGCAGCTGGCGAACCTGATCTTCGGCGGCTACTTCTCCTCCCGCTGGGTGGAGAACATCCGCGAGGACAAGGGCTACACGTACGGGCCGCACTCGCTGGTCGAGCACTCGGTCGCCGGGTCGGTGCTGGTCGCCGGCGCCGACGTGGCCACCGAGGTGACCGCGCCGGCGATGGTGGAGACGCTGTACGAGCTGGGCCGGCTGGCCACCGTGCCGCCGAAACCGGAGGAGCTGGAGCAGGCCCGCCAGTACGCGCTCGGCACGCTCCAGCTCGGCATGTCCACCCAGGCCGGCCTCGCGTCGCTGACCAGCGCGTACGCCGGCAACGGGCTCCGGCTGGGCTTCCTCGCCGAGCACGCCGCCCGGTTGGCCGCGGCGACGGTGGACGACGTGGCCGAGGTGGCGGCCCGCTACCTGGCTCCGGCCCGGGCGGTCACCGTGGTGCTCGGTGACGCCGCCCGGGTGGCCGACTCGCTGGCCGCGCTGGCGCCGGTGCGGACGGAGACACCGTGAGAGCCGGTGAGCCGGCGCCGCCGCTGGCCCGGTCCACGCTGGACCGGGCCGCCCACCTGCGGACCGACCCCACCTGGCTGGCCGAGGCCTGGGAACGGGCGCGGGTGCTGGTGCTCGACTCGGCCGACGAGGGGCGCGCGCTCGTCCGGGGCGTGGCCGCCCCGCCCGAGCTGGTCCTCGTCGGTCCCGGCGAGCTGCCCGAGGTGCCCCGCTCGGTACCGATGTTCCTCGGCGTCGAGCCGGACGGGGTGCCGGTCTTCGCGGTGGACGGGCCGCTACCGGAGCTGCCGGGCACCCGCCGGGCGCACCTGCGCGAGGTCGGCCACCTCATGAGCGACCGGGACGCCGGCGTGTTCACCACCGCGTTGGCGCTGCTCAACTGGCACCTCCGGCACGGATACTCGTCCCGCACCGGGCACCCGACCCGGATCGACGAGGCGGGTTGGTCGCGGATCGATCCCGACGGCGACCGGGCCTGGCCGCGTACCGACCCTGCCATGATCGTGCTGGTGCACGACGGGGCGGACGGCCCGGACGGCCGCTGCCTGCTCGGCAACAACGCGGCCTGGCCGAGCACCCCCGGGCTGCGTCGCTACTCATGCCTGGCCGGCTACGTCGAGCCCGGCGAGTCGGCCGAGGCCGCCGTCCTGCGCGAGGTCCGCGAGGAGGTCGGCGTCGAGGTCGCGGAGATCGGGTACGTGGCCAGCCAGTCCTGGCCGTTCCCCGGCTCGCTGATGCTCGGCTTCCTGGCCCGGGCCGACGCCGACGCGCCGATCCGGGTCGACCCGGCGGAGATCGCCCATGCCCGCTGGTTCAGTCGCCGGGAGATCGGCGCGGCGCTGGCCGACGAGCCGGTGACGGTGGACGGCGGGGATCGCCTGCTCCTGCCCCCGCCGTCGTCGATCGCGCTGTTCCTGGTGCACCGCTGGCTCGACGGCCACTGCTGACCCGCTCGGTCCGAGGTGCACGGTGCGTGACCGGCCCACCTGAGGGGTGGGGTCGACTGCGACATACCGCTGAGTCATGAATATGACCCAGCGGTATATCGCACTGGGCGAGTGTGACTGGTGCGGCGAGCGCGACCGGACGATCCGCCGACCACGCATCGCGGGGGTCCTTCCGCCGGTCGGGGCTTGCCGGGCGGGGCGTGCGGGCCGGCGGGGGGCGGGCCCGGGCGGCGGGGGTGGACACGGTCCCGGCCCGGACCGTCGTTGCCGCGGCGGTCGCGGGCCGGGAACACGGGCCGTCATGGCCGGGTGAGGCGTGGAGCGCGGCGGGGGAGCCGGTCCGGCCACGACGGACGTCAGTGGACGGTCATCCGCCGTCCCACCGGTAGGGGTGACCGGGGGCGGTCTCCTCGACGGGCAGCACCTTGACCCGGTGCCGGCCGGCGCGTACCGCACCGACGGCGGAGAGGGCGCGGGCGAGCAGGAGAGCGGCGTCCCGGTCCTCGGCGTGGACGACCTGACGGCGAGGTTCCGGCGCGCTCGTCTCGTCCCGCAGGCGGCCCCCGCCGGCCCAGGCGGCGGCGATGTCGGCGTCGGCGGCGGTACGGATCTCGGTGCGGACGATCAGGAACCGCATGGTGTCCCCCGGAGAGCGGACGGATGCGCTGGAACTTCCACGTCACTCCAGCGTCATGTTACGCCCGCGCGTCTTCCCAGCAAGTGAAACCGGCCGGCTCGACCGATCGGTGGACCCCAGGTCAGCACGGTTGTCGGGGATGGACAGGCGAGGGGCCGCCGGCGTCACGCCGACGGCCCCCGGATACTCGCCGGATCAGTTCAGGTCGAACCGACCGTTCTTCGCCCCGGTGATGAAGCCGAGCCAACCGGCCCGGTTGAACAGCAGCACCGGCCCGCCCGGGTCCTTGCTGTCCCGCAGCGCCACGGTCGCCGGCCCGGTGCCGAGCGGCGCGACCTCCACGCAGTTCGAGGTCTGGCTCCGGGTGCTCTTGCGCCAGGCGGCCCCGGCGAGCTGCCCCGCGAGGGAGGTCGTGCTGTTGCGGATCTCGTTCATGGTCCTGCTCCTGATGTGGTGCTCCGATGGGAACGAGCGACGCCGGAGCGCGGGCGGTGTCCGTCGGATCACCGTTCCGTGGTGAGGCGCCCCGAGTCCCGGCGACGCTGGGTCGGCGCCGTTGCCGGCCCGTACGCCACCGTGGACTCGACTGCCGTGCCGGTCAGCCGTCCCGTCGCCTCGATCAACCAGGAGAGGGTGTCCGATGCGGAGAGTGCCGACTCGCATAGCCACTCGAACACCACTTTATAGCGATTTAGGGTGTTTGCCTCGGTCGACATGACGTCGGTGAACCCACCTTCGATGGCCAACGTCTCCGGATCGAGGGGATCGGCGAACCGGTAGACCGAGAACGCGGTCGGCGGAAGGAACCAGTCACCCACCCGCGTGTCCCGCAGCAGAAGCCGCAGCGTCACGTTCGGCAGCAGGGCCAGCTCGCACAGGTGGACGAGTTGCTCGTGCAGGACCTCTGGTGGTCCCGCCCGCCGACCGAGCGCGGCTTCCTCCAGCACCGCGGTGTAGCGGGGCACGTCGGGGGAGCGGGTCAGCAGCGACTGGCGGGACTGCCGGGCGCGTACCTCGGTCTCCGGGTCCTCGGTCTCCGGGTCCCCGGCCTCGGCGGCCACCTGCGCCGCGGACATGATCCGGTGCCGGGCGTAGCCGGGGGTCTGCAACAGCCCCGGCACCAGCACCGGGTTGTACTCCGAGATCTCCGCGCAGCCGGCCTCCAGCTCGGCGAACGCGCGTTGCTGCTGGGTCATCACCGGGAAGTTGCGCAGCCAGCCACGCATGTCGCCGGCCTCGTGGGTGATGCCGGTCAGCTCGGCGCGCAACTCCTCGTCGGCGCCGTAGAGCGTCAGCAGCACGTCGACGTCGTCCGGGTCGGGCCGGCTCCGACCGTTCTCCAGCCGGGACAACTTGGATGCGGAGGCCCAGCCGATCCGCTCGATGACCTGGTCACCGGTGAGACCGGCCTGTTCGCGGAGCCGACGCAGCTCGGTGCCGAGTCGGCGACGGCGCAGAATCGGGCCTGGTGCGGCAGGAGGCACGGCGTCCTCTTTCCCGTCGACCGTCGCAGGACGCGACGGTAACTGTATGAAATTCGCCCCCCACGGTCAGTATGGACGGCGCGACCGGCGTCGGAGGTTCCGGCGAGGGCGTGTCACGAGACAAAAAGAGGACCGTGGAGAGCGCCTTCACCGGCGCCCGCCCCCGACGCGCCCCGTGGCGCACCCCTGCCGGAGGGAACCGATGCGCACCGTCCTGCGCCGCCCCGACTTCCGCCTCCTGTTCGCCGCACTGGTGGCGAGCATGGCGGCGGAGTCGATCCTGCTGCTCGCACTCGCCGTCTGGGTGAAGGACCTCACCGGGTCGGACAGCATGGCCGGAGCGACCATCTTCGCCGTCATCGCGCCGATGGCGCTGGCTCCGCTCGTCGGCTGGGTGGTCGACCGATACCGCCGGCGGCCGTTCTTCATCGCCGCCAACCTGGTGGCCGCCGTGCTGCTCGGCCCGCTGCTCACCGTGCGGGACCGGGCCGACGTCTGGGTGATCTACGTGGTCGCGGCGCTCTACGGCCTGTCCTACATCACCCTGACCGCGGTGCTCAACGCGCTGATCCGGCAACTGGTGCCGGCCGAACTGCTGCCCGACGCGAACGGCGCGCTCCAGACGGTCCGCCAGGGACTGCGGTTGATCGGCCCACTCGCCGGCGCCGGCGTGTACGCCGCCGTCGGTGGCTGGCTGCTGGTCACCCTGGCGATGTCCGGGTTCCTGATCGCCGCGGCGGTGGTCGGCCGGCTCCGGGTCGAGGAGAACGGGCCACCACGCCGGGTCGGCCGCGGCCCGGCCGAGCTGGGCGCGGGGCTGCGTCACCTGGCCGGCGAGGCCGCGCTGCGCCGGGCGCTGCTCGGTTACGGGCTGGGCTCGCTGGTGATGGGCTTCACCGAATCGCTGATCTTCGCGTACGTCGATCTGGGTCTGGGCCGCGACGCCGCGTTCGTCGGCGTCCTGGTCATGGTGCAGGGCGTCGGTGGCCTGGTCGGCGGCCTGTTCTCGGCCGCGGTGGTGCGCCGGTTCGGCGAGGTCGGCGCGCTGGCCGCCGGGGTGACGTTCTTCGGTCCGGCCGCGCTGGCGCTGGCGTACCCCCGGCTCTGGCTCGGGGTGGTGGCGCTGCTGCTGGCCGGCGTCTCGCTGCCGCTGACCATGGTGGGGTTGAACACGCTGGTCCAGCGGCGGACACCGCCGGCGCTGCTGGGCCGGGTGACCGCCGCCGCGGAGGCACTGGTCAGCGGGCCGCAGGCGGCCTCCATCGGCACCGGCGCGCTGCTCGTCGGCGTGCTCGACTACCGGCTGCTGTTCGCCCTGGTCGGGGCGGTCACCACGGTCGCCGGCCTCTACCTGTGGCGGGGTCGCGGGCTCACCCCGCCGGCCGTCGGCGCGCCCCGCGTCCCGACGCCGCGCCGCCCGCTCGACGACGAGGTGCTGGCCGCCGCCCGCCGGCGCCGGGCGCCCTGAACGGCGACGAGCGGCCACACCCGGAGCCGGGTACGGCCGCTCGTCACGCGCGGGCAGGTCAGCCGGGCAGGCTGGCCAGGTGCTGCTTGACCTGGTTGATCGAGGGGTTGGTCAGCGCGCTGCCGTCGTCGAAGCGCAGGGTCGGCACGGTCTGGTTGCCGCCGTTGACGCCCATCACGAACTCCGCGGCCGCGGTGTCCTGCTCGATGTCGACCACCTCGTACGCGATGCCCTCCCGGTCGAGCTGCGACTTCAGCCGGTGGCAGTAGCCGCACCACGGGGTGGAATACATCGTCAACATGGTCTGGTCCTCCAAGGGGTGACTCGCGCCCGGTCCGATCAGGCCAGGCTAACCGCTGCAACATCAGACGGGGCTGGGATGATTCCCTGCTGTGGGCGTTCACTCAGCGGCGGAACGGGTGCTGGCCGGGCTGGATCCGGAGCAGCGGTCCGCGGTGACCGCCCCGGCCGGCCCGGTCTGCATCCTGGCCGGCGCCGGGACCGGCAAGACCCGGGCGGTGACCTCGCGGATCGCCCACCGGGCGCTGACCGGCGACATCGCCGGCCGGCACGTGCTGGCGGTCACGTTCACCGCCCGCGCCGCGGCCGAGATGCGCAGCCGACTCGGTGTGCTCGGGGTGCCGGGTGTGCAGGCCCGGACCTTCCACGCGGCGGCGCTGCGGCAGGTCCGCTACTTCGCGCCCCGGCTGCTGGCCGGCCGGGCCATGCCGGAGCTGCTGGACAGCAAGGTGCGGGTGGTCACCCTGGCCGCCGCCAAGGTGGGCCTGCGCGCCGACCGGGCCGCCGCCCGGGACCTCGCCGGTGAGATCGAGTGGGCGAAGTCGTCCCTGGTCGAGCCCGGGGAGTACGTGGTGGCCGCGGCCAAGGCGCTGCGCGAGACGCCGTACGAACCGGCCCGGGTGGCCGAGGTGTTCGACGCGTACGAGCGGCTCAAGCGCGGCAACGGGGTGATCGACTTCGAGGACATGCTGCGTGCCGCCGTCTGGGGCATCGAGGAGCACCCGGACGTGGCCGAGCAGGTGCGTAACCAGTACCGGCACTTCGTGGTCGACGAGTACCAGGACGTCAACCCGCTCCAGCAGCGGCTGCTGGAGGCCTGGCTCGGCGGTCGCGACGACCTCACCGTGGTCGGCGACGCCAGCCAGACCATCTACTCGTTCACCGGCGCGACCTCGTCGTACCTGGTCGACTTCCCGCGCCACCACCGGGGCGCGACGGTGGTCCGGCTGGTCCGCGACTACCGCTCGACACCGCAGGTGGTGGGGCTGGCCAACGCGGTGATCGCGCAGGCCCGGGGCGCCGAGGCGCGGCTGCGGCTGGAGCTGCACGGCCAGCGCCCGCCCGGCCCGGAACCGGAGCTGCGGATCTTCACCGACGAGCCGGCCGAGGCCAACGCGGTGGCGGCCCGCTGCCGGGCGCTGGTCGCCGGCGGCACCCCGGCCCGGGAGATCGCGGTGCTGTTCCGCACCAACGCGCAGTCCGAGGCGTACGAGAAGGCGCTCACCGAGGCCGAGGTGCCCTACGTGCTCCAGGGCGCGGAGCGGTTCTTCGAGCGGCCCGAGGTGCGCCAGGCGATGATCGCGCTGCGCGCCGCCACGCGGTCGGTCCCCGGGGAGACGCCGCTGCGGGCGGCCGTCGTGGAGGGGCTCGCCGCGGTCGGCTGGGCGCCGGACGCGCCCCC
>NZ_CADEAU010000291.1 GCF_902825405.1 Micromonospora maritima
TGGCCGCCCGGCTGGCGCCGTTGCGCCAGGGCCGGGTCGGCGCGGCGGTGCTCACCACCGCGCTGTTCATGACCGGGGGCTACCTGGCGCTGACGTACGTCGGGGCGTTGCTCGCGCCGGCCACCGACGGCGACGGGTCGCTGCTGGCGGTGCTGCTGCTGGTCTTCGGCGTGCCGGGCGTCGTCGGCACGGTGCTCGGCGGACGGGCCACCGACAGGTGGGGCGCCCGGCCGGTGCTGCTGGCCTCGGTCGCCGGGCTGGCGCTGGTGCTGGCCACGCTGCCGTTGACCCGGCAGGCGCTGCTGCCGGCCACGCTGGCCATGGCCGCGTGGGGGCTCACCGCGATGGCGACCCAGCCGGCCCAGCAGCACCGCCTCTTCACGGTCGCGCCGGGTTCCGGGCCGCTGCTGCTGTCGCTCAACTCGTCGGCCACGTTCCTCGGCATCGCGCTGGGCGGGTTCCTCGGCAACCGGGTGCTGCGGCACGGCGGCGAACACGCGCTCGACCTGCTCGGGCCGGTCGGCGCGGGGCTGTGCGTGCTGGCGCTGGGCGCCGCGCTGCTCGGCGCGCGTGCGGGCCGCGCCGGGGACGACCGGGAACCGCCCGATCAGGGGGAAACCGGACGTGAGCCGGGCCGGCCCGCTCCGGGGGCAGCCGTGCGCCGGTGAGCGCCCCGATTGGCCTCACCGGATCCGCCGGGATTGGCCACAACCGGTGGCCGTCACGCTCCGTACGGTCGCAGGCGACCGTGTGAACCGAACCGACGAGGATGACGATGACCCAGCTCGACGACGGCGCCGACCGGCTGACCGTCCGCATCGACGACCGGTTGCTCACCAGCGTGCCGGACTACGTCCTCGGCCTGATCGCCGTGCCGGCGGTCGAGGTCGGGCCGGCCTCCCCGACCGTGGCGGCGTTGCTGACCTCGGCCGAGGACGCGCTGCACCGGGCCGACCTGGACAAGGCCGGGGTGGCGGAGCTGCCGGGCGTCGCCGCGTGGCGGGCGGCGTACCGGGCGGTGGGGGTGAACCCGAACCGGTTCCCGTGCGCCGCCGAGTCGATCGCCCGGCGGGTGGCCCGGGGCGACCGGCTGCCCCGGATCAACGCGCTCGTCGACCTCTGCAACGCGGTCTCGCTGGACACCGCGCTGCCGGTCGCGTCGTGTGCGGTCGACGGCGTGGCCGACCTGGTCGTCCGGCCGGCCGACGGCACCGAGACGTACCTGCCGTTGGGCGCCCCGGACGCGCCGGAGCGGCCCGAGCCGGGTGAGATCGTCTACGCCGACGACGCCGGGCGGGCGCACTCCCGGCGCTGGAACTGGCGTCAGGGCCACCTGGTCCGCACCGACCTGGGCCGGCGGCGGCTGCTGCTCACCGTCGAGGCGGCCCACCCGGGCGGCCGGGCGGAGGTGGAGGCGGCGCTGGCCCGGCTCGACACGGCGCTCGGCGAGCTGACCGGCGGCACCCGGCCCCGGGCGGTGCTCGACCGGGACGGCCGGGACGCGGTGTTCAGCCTCGCCCCGCTCAGCCCGGCCGGCAGCACCCCGGGGAGCCGGTCGTGAACCGCGCGATCCTGGTCGTCTACCGGCCCGCCGCCGGGCGCTACCTCGCCCAGTTCCGCGCCGTGGTCGCCGCCGCCGGCGAGCGGGGCGTGGACACGCTGGTGCTGCTGCCGGCCGACCAGCCGGCCCCGGAGGCCGCCGGCCTGCCCTGTCACCGGGCCGACCTGGACGACCCGGAGGCCGTCCGGGCGGCGGTCGCGGGGATCGTGGCCGAGCGGCCGGTGGAACGGATCTTCCCGCTGTTCGAGGGCGACGTGCTGACCGCGGCGCGGTGCCGCCGCGACCACGGCATCCCGGGCCTGGACCCGGAGCAGGCGCTGGCGTTCCGGGACAAGAACGTGATGCACCGCCGCGCCACCGAGCTGGGCGTGCCGGTGGCCCGGTCCTGCCGGCCCGACACCGTCGGAGCGGTCGCCGAGTTCGCCGCCGAGGTGGGCTGGCCCGTCGTGGTCAAGCCGTACGCCGGCTGGGCTTGCGGCGACACCCACCGGGTGGACTCGGCCGACGACCTGGCCCGGGTGTGGCCGCTGGTGGCCGACGCGCGGCACGACTACCGGGTCGAGGAGTACGTGCGCGGCGCGGAGTTCCACGTCGACTCGTTGCTGCGCGACGGCGAGGTGGTCTTCGAGCAGCTGTCCCGCTACACCTACTCGGTGCTGGAGTTCCGCGACGAGCCGGGCGGCACGGTCTCCCGCACGCACGACCTCACCCCGGCCGAGCGGCGCATCCTGGCCGCCAACGCGGAGATCCTGCGCGGCTTCGGCATGCGTACCGGGGTCGCGCACGTCGAGTTCTTCCTGCGCGACGACGGGGAGGTGGTCTTCGGCGAGGCGGCCGCCCGGGCCGGCGGCGGCTCGATCGTCCCGGCGATCGAGGCCGGGCGCGGCATCAACCTGGCCGGCGAGTGGTGCCGGCTGGAACTGGACCCGACGCACGTGCCGGCCGCCGTGCTGGGCGCGGAGACCGGCACGGAATACCTCTGCTCCGACCGGTACGGCCGGATCACCGCGATCACCACCGCCGAGGAGTTGCGGGCGCTGGACTCGGTGCTCGACGCGGACGTGTGGAAGAGCGTGGGCGACGTGCTCGCCCCGCCGACCGCCTCCAACGACGTCCTGGGCTGGTACGTCTGCGAGGGCCGGGACTTCGACGACGTACGGGCCCGGTTCAAGACCATCCGGGACGCCTTCGTGGTCCGCACGGAGCCGGCCGGGGAGCCGTCATGTGGCTGAGCCGCTTCCGCGCCCTGCCGCGCCCGCTGCGGATGCTGGTGCTGGCCTCGTTCATCAACCGCGCCGGCATGTTCGTCTTCCCGCTGCTCGCGGTCTACCTGGTGCGCAGCCGGGAGCTGAGCACCGGCGAGGCCGGGGTGCTGATCTCGGTGGGCAGCACCGGCCTGCTCGCCGGCAGCCTGCTCAGCGGCCCGGTCTGCGCCCGCGCCGGCCGGCGCGCCGCGCTGGTGACCAGCCTGCTGCTCAACGCGGCCGGCTACCTCGGCCTGGCGGTGCTGGACGGTCCGCCGTGGACGTACGCGGCGCTGCTGTTCGTGGCGCTCGTCGGCATGGGCATGTTCGCGCCGGCGGCCAACACGCTGATCGCCGACCTGGCCGAGCCGGAGCAGCGACCGTTCGCCTACACCGTCAGCTACATCGCCAACAACCTCGGCATGGGCATCGGGCCGCTGCTGGGCGGTCTGGCCGCCGCCTACTCGTACGGGCTGATGTTCGCCGGCAACATCGCGCTCGGGCTGCTCGCCGCGCTCACCATCCGGCTGTTCGTGCCGGCCGACACCGGGCGGGACGCGGCGACGGTGCCCGTGCCGACCGGGGCCCGGCGGGCGGAGCTGCGGCGGGACCTGGACGTGGCGGTGCTGGTGGTGGTGTCGTTCTGCTACGTGGCGCCGCTCATCGGCCTGGAGTACACGCTGCCGCTCGCGGTCACCGAGGTGCTGGCGTCGTCGGTGGCGGTGGTCGGCGCGGTCTACACCGTCAACAGCGTGGTCGTGGTGGGCGCCGGCCTGCTGATCGAGAAGCGGATCAAGGCGTACCCGACGCGGACGCTGCTGATCGTCGCCGGCCTGCTCTGGTCGGCGGGGATGGCGGTGCTGGTGTTCGCGTTCTCGCTGCCGGCCGTGCTGCTGTCCACGGTGGTCTGGACGCTCGGCGAGATCATCGCGTCGGTGGTGGTGCCGACCTACATCGCCGACCACGTGGAGCCCCGCCGCGTCAGCGGGTTCATGGCGCTCAACGGCTTCGTGCTCAGCTCCGCCCGCCTCGTGGTGCCGATGGGGCTGGGCTTCGTCTGGCAGGCCGGCGGGCACCGCCCGGTCCTGCTCCTGCTCCTGCTGACCCCGGTGGTCGGCGTGGTCGCGTTCGCAGTGCTGCGGGTGCGACCCCAGGCCCGGCCCGTGCCGGAACCCGCCGCCCCGGCCACCGCCCGTCCGTGATCCACCCGACCCCTCACCGGAAGAGGCCATGACCACGACGAAGTTCGTCCTGCCCGAGAGCGACATCCCCACGACCTGGTACAACGTGGTCCCCGACCTGCCCAAGGGACTGCCGCCGATGCTGCATCCCGGCACCCGGGAGCCGATCACCCCGGCCGACCTGGCGCCGCTGTTCGCCTCCGAGCTGATCGCCCAGGAGTTCGCCACCGACCGGGACGTGGACATCCCCGGCCCGGTGCTCGACATCTACCGGCAGTGGCGGCCCAGCCCGCTGATCCGCGCCCGCCGGCTGGAGCGCGACCTGGACACCCCGGCCCGGATCTACTTCAAGTACGAGGGGGTCAGCCCCGCCGGCAGCCACAAGCCGAACACCGCCGTGCCGCAGGCGTACTACAGCAAGCTCGACGGCGTGCGGCGGCTGACCACGGAGACCGGCGCGGGCCAGTGGGGCAGCTCGCTGTCCATGGCGTGCGCCTACTTCGACCTGGAGTGCGACGTCTTCATGGTCCGGGTGAGCTACGACCAGAAGCCCTACCGGCGGGGCCTGATGGAGACGTTCGGCGCCACGGTCACCGCCAGCCCGAGCGACCGGACCGAGGCCGGCCGGGCGGTGCTCGCCGCCGACCCGGACGCCACCGGCAGCCTCGGCCTGGCCATCTCCGAGGCGGTGGAGGCGGCGATGGGCAGCGGCGGCTCGGCCCGCTACGCGCTCGGCTCGGTGCTCAACCTGGTGCTGATGCACCAGACGATCATCGGCCAGGAGGCGCTGCTCCAGCTCGACCTGGCCGACGACTACCCGGACGTGGTGGTCGGCGCGGCCGGCGGCGGCTCCAACTTCGCCGGGCTGGCGCTGCCGTTCCTGCGCCGGCAGTTCGAGGGCGGCCGGACGGTCCGCTTCCTGGCCGCCGAGCCGTCCTCCTGCCCGTCGCTGACCGAGGGCAGCTACGACTACGACTTCGGCGACACCGCCGGGCTCACCCCGTTGGCCAAGATGCACACGCTGGGCCACGACTTCCGCCCGCCGGCCATCCACGCCGGCGGGTTGCGCTACCACGGCATGGCACCGATCGTGAGCGCGCTGCGCGAGGTGGACCTGATCGAGGCGCGGGCGGTGCCGCAGACCGCCTGCTTCGAGGCGGGCGTGCGGTTCGCGCGCAGCGAGGGCATCGTGCCGGCGCCGGAGTCCAGCCACGCGGTCCGAGTGGCGATCGACGAGGCGCTGCGCTGCCGGGAGACCGGCGAGGAGAAGGCGATCCTGTTCTCGCTGTCCGGGCACGGCCACTTCGACATGCAGGCGTACATCGACTACTTCGCCGGAAAGCTGACCGACTGAACGAGGCCGGGACGCGGCGCGGTGCGGCGCCGCGTCCCGGCCGACGAGCCCTCGGGGGTGCGATTGCCCAGCCAAGCAGCCACCATCCTGGCCATCAACGGTTCCGAACGGGCCGGCGGCAACACCGACCTCGCGGTCGCGCACGCCGGACGCCTGATCGCCGAGCGCGGCGCGGTGCTGCGTACCGTCCGGCTGCGCGAGCACCGGATCTCACCGTGCAGCCCGTGCGGCGACTGCAACAGCCGTACGCTGCCCTGCCAGCTGGACGACGACGTCCCGGCGCTGGTGGAGCAGATGGTCCGCGCCGACGGGCTGATCTACGCCGCGCCGGTGCACGGCTTCGGCCTGGCCCACCTGATGCAGATCTTCATCGAGCGGGCCGGCGTCGGCTACCTGCGCTTCACCCGCCCACTGGCGGACAAGGTGGGCGGCATCATCGTCACCGGACGTCGCTACAGCGACTCGTCGGTGCACAACCAGATCGTCAACAACCTGCTGCTCAACCGCATGATCCTGGTGGGCAGCGGCTTCCCGGTCCTGCTGCGCAACACCACCGGCACGCCGGGGCTGACCGACCCCGAGGGGGTCGACGCGCTGGAGCGGATGGTGCACCGGATGGTCGACATGGTGCAGCTGCTCCAGCAGCACCGGCGGTCCACCGGCGGCCCGGTCCTGCCCCGGCGGGACCGCAACGAACGCGTGCCGCGGCAGCGCCGCGCCGAATCCGTCCCGAACAGAGGAGACACCGAGAATGTCCACTGAGCAGGCGACCGTGCCGGTCGGCATCGACTTCCCGGCCACCGAGTGGGAGAAGTGGGACAAGCCCGGCGCGGAGGGGCGCGTCAAGATCGCGTACGTCGGGGGGCAGCGGCTGCGGCTGCTGGAGCTGCCGGCCGGTTTCGACGAGCACCACTGGTGCCTGCGTGGGCACACCGGCTACGTGCTGCGGGGCGAGTTCACCATCCACTTCCGGGACCGCTCGGTGCCGTGCCGCCCGGGCATGGGCTTCGTCATCCCCGACGACGACGAGCACCGCTCCTCCGGCAGCGACGACGAGCCCACCGTCGTGTTCGTGATCGACCGGGTCCCGCAGCCGTGACCGACAGGTACGACGCGGGGGCGTCGGCCGGCCGGCCGCCGGTCGACGCCGCCGACGGTCCCGCCCGCATCGCCGAGCTGCGGGCCGCCGTGGACCGGCTCGACCAGCGGATCGTCGAGCTGCTGGCGGTCCGTACCCGGGTGGTCCGGGAGTTGACCGTGCACAAGTCGGACGAGGCGGCGGTCCGCTCGCCGGACCGGGTCCGGCAGGTCCTGGACCGGGTCCGCGAGCTGGCCGACCGGCACGGCATGCCGCCGGAGGTCGCGGTGGCCACCTACCGCGCGCTGATCGAGGAGCTGACCCGGATGCAACTGGAGATGCTGGCGGCCCGACGGGCCGCCCCGGCGCGGGCGGACCGGCCATGACCGGGCGCGCGCCGGTCGACCTGCGGCACGCGCTGGCCACGCTCGACCCGCTGCCGGGCGAGCTGGTGCGGGTGTCCGAGG
>NZ_CADEAU010000292.1 GCF_902825405.1 Micromonospora maritima
CCTGGGGCACCTACCCGCCGCCGCAGAGCTGGGCCCCCCGGCCCCGAGTGCCCCGCACGTCGTTCCTCGGCGCCCGGTGGCCCGGTCCGAAGCCGGCCACCGGCCGGGCCGTGCCGCTCGCGGTGCTCGCCGGCGCGCTGGGCAGCGCGGTCTTCGTGCCGCTCGGCCGGGTCGGCATCGGCTGGTTCCTGGGCTGGCTCACGCTCACCGTCGCGGTGCTGCTCGCGGTCCGCACGAAGACCGCCGAACTGCCCCGCGCCGACCGGCTGATCCGCCTCGGTTGGGCGGTGGCGGCGCTGGCCCTGATCGCCGTGCCGGCGGTCCGCAACGCCTGGTGGCTGGTGACGTTCTGCGTGCTCGGCGCGCTGGGCTGCGCCACGCTCGCGATCGCCGGCGGCCGGTTGGTCCGCTCGATCCTGTTCGGTCTCGTCGCCACGCCGTTCGCGGCGCTGCGCGGCCTGCCCTGGGTGCGCCGGCACGTCAGCGCCTCGCCGGAGGCGACGACGGTCCGCAAGGTCACCGTGTCGGTGGTCGCCACCCTGGTCGTCCTGGTGGTCTTCGGCAGCCTGCTCGCGTCCGCCGACGCGGCGTTCTCCGAGGCGTTGGGCGCGCTCGTGCCCGAGATCGACCTCGGTACGGTCGTCGGCTGGCTCTTCCTCGCCGCGGTGGGCGGACTGATCGCGGTCGCCGCCGTCTACACGCTCGCCGCCCCGCCGGACCTGTCCACCGTCGACCGGGAGGGTGAGCGCCGGCTCGGCGTGCTGGAGTGGGCACCGGCGATCGCGGCGCTGACGCTGCTCTTCGCCGGCTTCGTGGTGGTGCAGTTCACCGTGCTCTTCGGCGGTCAGCGACACGTGCAGAAGGTCGCCGGACTGAGCTACGCCGAGTACGCCCGCAGCGGCTTCTGGCAGCTGCTCTTCGTCACGCTGCTGACGGTGGCGGTGCTCGGCGGGGTGGGCCGCTGGGCCGGCCGGGAGCGGCCGGTCGAGCGCGTCCTGCTGCGCGTGCTGCTCGGGCTGCTCAGCGCGCTCAGCGTGGTGATCGTGGTGTCCGCGCTGTCCCGCATGTGGACCTACCAGAAGGTCTACAGCTTCACCGGTGAACGGATCTTCGTGATGGCGTTCGAGCTGCTGCTCGGCGCGGTCTTCCTGATGATCCTGGCGGCCGGCGTGCGCTGGCGGGGCCGGTGGATCCCCGGCACCACCGTGGCGCTGGCCGTGGCGATGCTGCTCGGCCTGGCGGTGCTCAACCCGGAGGACTACGCCGCCCGCCGCAACACGCTCCGGTACGAGCAGACCGGCAAGATCGACGCCTGGTACCTGCGGGCGCTGTCCGCCGACGCCACGCCCGCGCTCACCCGGCTGCCCGACCCGGTACGCCGCTGCACGCTGAGCTGGATCGCCGACGACCTCGACCAGCGCGACCCCTGGTACGCCTGGAACCTCGGCCGCCAGCGGGCCCGCCAGGCGTTGGACCGGGTCGGACCGGCGGCGGTCGGCGGCCCGAAGGACTGCCGCCGGGCGGACCAGTTCGACCTGCCGAAGACGCGCCGACCCCGCTGACACCCCCGGTGGCCGGGCCGCGGACCCCCGCGACCCGGCCACCGGCACGGACCGGCTCGCCCGCGACCGTTCACCCGTCCCTCACCTCGCCGCCACGGCCGCCACCGTCTCCGCGCCTACCTTCGGCTGCGCGAACGTCAACCGAGGTAGCGGAGGTTTCTCCATGTCCGTCCGTCAGGTGCTGACGGCACTGGTCACCGGCGCGGCGCTGGCCGTACCGGCGGCCGCCCACGCGGCTCCGGCCGACCGTCCCGGCGTCCCGCCGCAGCGGACCCACTTCGACCTGCAGGCCCATCGCGGTGGCATCGGCATGACCACCGAGGAGACGCTTGCCGGCTTCGCCAAGGCGATGCGTCTCGGCGTCACCACGCTGGAGCTGGACACCCAGGTCACCCGGGACGAGAAGGTCGTCGTCACGCACGACCGCCAGGTCAGCGCGCAGAAGTGCCGGGACACCGCGCCGGTGCGTCCGGGCGACCCGGCGTACCCGTACGTCGGGAAGTACATCAAGGACCTCACCCTGGCGCAGATCAGGACCATGGACTGCGGCTACCAGCAGCTGCCCGGCTTCCCCGAGCAGGAGCAGATCGCCGGTGTCCGGATGGCCGAGCTGCGCGACGTGCTCGACCTGGTGAAGCGCTACCGGGCCCACGGGATCACGCTCAACATCGAGACCAAGGTGGAGGCGGGGGCGCCCGAGCAGACCGCGCCGCGTGAGCTGTTCGTCCGGCGGGTCTTCGAGGAGATCCGGCGCTCGGGCATCGAGCGCCAGGTCACCATCCAGTCGTTCGACTGGGGAGCGCTGCGGGTGATGCACCGGCTCGCGCCGCGCTGGCCGCTGGTGGCGCTGACCAACTACGACTTCCTCCAGGTCGGCAGGCCGGGCGCGTCGCCGTGGCTGGGCGGGCTGGACGTGGACGACTTCGGCGGCGACTTCGTCCGGGCCGCCGACGCGATCCCGGGCGTCACCACGCTCTCCCCGAACTACGGGTTCCCGCAGAACGGCACGATCGCCGACCCTGCCTTCCGGTTCTACCCGGACCACAAGATGATCGCGGACGCGCACGCACGCGGGTTGAAGGTCGTCCCGTGGACCTGCGACGACATGCCGACCGTGGCGGCGCTGATGGACCTCGGGGTGGACGGCATCATCACCGACTACCCGAACCGGGTCCGGCAGCTCATGGCCGAACGGGGCATGCGGCTGCCGAAGGCGTACCGGCCGCGTTGAGCCGGCGGCGGTCGGGAGGTGCCCCTCCCGACCGCCCGCACCGCCGCTCAGGCGGGTCCGCCGCCGAAGCCGATCTCGTTGCCGTCCGGATCCCGGAACACGACCTTGCGGACGCCGTTGTCGTAGGTCTCCTCGTCGGCAGGGGTCAGCCCGCGGGCGGCGATCCCGGCCAGGCGGGCGTCGAGGTCGTCGACGAAGACGGTGTGCATGGCGTGCCCGGCGTGCTCCGGCCGCACGTCGACGTAGAGGTAGCGGTGCGCGGCGAGTTCCCAGACCGCCTCGGTGTCGTCGGGCAGGAACGCCGGCGGGCCACCGAGCAGCCGGTCGTAGAAGTCGGTCGCCACCGCGCGGTCACGGACCGGGACGCCGGCGAACAGGTCGACCGTCATCCGGTCATGCTAGGCACCACGGACCGCCGTGGCCAGGGTGTACGCCCCCGACCCGGGGCGTGCGGACCGACCGGAGCAGTCCGGCGGTGGCGGCCACGGAGACGATGACACACGGATTCGCGTCTCCTGGACATGTGCCGTCCCACCGGACGGCGATTGACTGGGCGCATGCGACTCGTACCGCACCTGACGCTGGTCGGGGCCACCGTCGGAGCCGGGCTGATGGCCGGGCTCTTCGCCGCGTTCGCCTACGCCGTGATGCCGGCGCTGCGGGGCGCGGACGACCGCACGTTCGTGGACGCGATGCAGCGGATCAACGTCACCATCGTCAACGGCTGGTTCCTGCTGGCCTTTCTCGGCACACCGATGCTGGCCGCGCTGGCGGCGGTGCTGGCCTGGCGTGGCGCGAGCCGTCCGGCGTTGCCGTGGATCGTCGCCGGGCTCGTGCTCTACCTGGCGACCGTCGCCGTCACGGTCGCCGTCAACGTCCCGATGAACGACGCGCTGGCGGCGGCCGGGCCGGCGGACCGGCTGGGCGATCCCGGCGCGGTACGGGAGCGCTTCGAGGCCACCTGGGTCACCGCGAACGTGGTCCGGGCACTGGCGAGCACGGGCGGGTTCGCGGCGTTCTGCTGGGCGCTGGTGCTCACCGGCCGTGCGGACGGTTGACACCCTGGTGGGAGTCAGTCCCCTCCGGCCTCGACGTCGACGACGACCTTGCCCTCGCCGGCGCCCCGGGCGACCAGATCGTGCGCCTCCCCGACGGTGTCCAGGGTGAAGCGGCGCGGGTCGAGTCGCGGACGCAGCGCGCCGGCATCGGCAAGTGCCGCGCCCTCGCGCAGGATCTCCCCGTGATGCTCCCGGCCCTGCCCGGCACCTTCTGCCCGGCGAGGTCGAGGCCGAGCACCGCCGGCGGACGGACGCGGGCGTGCGGAGCCTGGCCGGCCTGGATCTTGGTGTCCAGCGGATTGACGCCACTGGCGACGATGCGCACGAGCGCCTGACCGACGCCGGTCGCGGGCCGGTCGATCTCGTCGACCCGCAGGGGCGAAGCGAACTCCCGCAGTACCACGGCACGCATGATCGACGACACCTTCCTGCCGTGGAACCGCCGGGCTCGGCTGGGCGATACGTCCGATTCAAACCGGCTCGGGAGCCTCGTCGGGCCAACCGCTGCCGGGTGGACCCCAAAGAGGTCGAACCGGTCGGAGGCGTCGACGGATCGACGTCAGCAAAGACGACAGCCCTGGTGGATGAACCACCAGGGCTGTTCGCTCGCAAAGGTGGAGCCGAGGGGACTCGAACCCCTGACCCCCACACTGCCAGTGTGGTGCGCTACCAGCTGCGCCACGGCCCCTTGCGGTCGTCCCCGGTCGCCCGGGCACGGGAAGAACTATACACACGCCGTTCGGCATGGTCATCTCGCGGGGGGTCACCCCCGCGGCCCGGTCAGTTCAGCGCCACGTCGGGCGGGAAGTGGGCCACCGCGGCCATCATTCCGCCCTGTCGCCGCAGCACCATCGGCCAGAGATCGTCCGGGCGGTCGACGAAGGCGTCGCCGGGGAGGGCGTCGAGCACGAACCAGGACCCCTCCTCGATCTCGCGCTCCAACTGCCCGGCCCCCCAGCCGGAGTAGCCGGCGAAGACCCGGATCCCGCCGACGGCGTCCCGCAGCTTCTCCGGGTCGACCGAGAGGTCGATGGTGCCGACCGCGCCGGAGACCCGGTGGAAACCCTTCACCGGCTTGACCGGGTGGCGCATCCGGGCCAGGCAGATGGCCGAGTCGGGCTGGACCGGGCCGCCCTCGAAGAGCACCGCCGGCTCCCGCGCCAGGTCGCTCCAGTCGCCCAGCACGTCCGCCACCGGCACCTCGGTGGCCCGGTTGAGCACCACGCCGAGGGCGCCACCGGCCTCGTGGGCGACGAGCAGCACGACGGTGCGGTCGAAGTTCGGATCCTTGAGCACGGGTGTCGCGACCAGCAGCCGTCCGGTCATCGACTCCATGGCTCGGCCACCGATCGCCTGCCCCTCACCCTGCATGTCCGACACCCGTCAGCCGTGCGCCCGCGCGGGCCCGACGCCGTCGACCGTCCACGCTGTCAACGCCATGTCACGCACCATAGCCTGCGCCCCGCCCACTGGCTAAGGTCTGACCGGCGGGTGATCGCGGCGGATCGAGGGAGGGCCGGATGACGGCGGAGGCCGAACTGGCGGTGATCGGCGGGTCGGGTCTCTACGCCCTGCTCGACGGGACGGAACACGTGGTGGACACGCCCTACGGCGCGCCGTCGGACCCGATCACGGTGGCCGAGGTGGGCGGTCGCCGGGTGGCGTTCCTCCCCCGGCACGGGCGCGACCACCGCCACCCGCCGCACCGGATCCCCTACCGGGCGAACCTCTGGGCGTTGCGCTCCCTGGGCGTACGCCAGGTACTGGCCCCGTGTGCCGTCGGCGGCCTCCGGCCGGAGCTGGGGCCGGGCACGTTCGTGGTGCCGGACCAGCTCGTCGACCGCACCAGCGGACGGGCGCAGACCTACTACGACCGGGGTGCGGTGCACGTGTCGTTCGCCGACCCGTACTGCCCGGCCGGGCGGCGGACGCTGCTGGACGCGGCGGCCGGGCGGGGCGTGCCGGCGGTGGACGGGGGGACGGTGGTGGTGGTCGAGGGCCCGCGCTTCTCGACCCGGGCGGAGTCGCGCTGGTACGCCTCGATCGGCGGCACGGTGGTGAACATGACAGGTCACCCGGAGGCGGTGCTCGCCCGCGAGCTGGCCCTCTGCTACACGTCGATCGCGCTGGTCACCGACCTGGACGCGGGCGTCGAGGCGGGCGAGTCGGTCACCCAGGAGGAGGTCTTCCGGGTCTTCGCGGACAACACCGACCGGCTGCGCGGGCTCCTGCTGGACGCGGTCGCCGCGCTGCCGACCGAACGGGACTGCCCGTGCGGTGGCGCGCTGGACGGGATCACGCTGCCGTTCCCGCTGCCCTGAGCCGGGAAGCGCCCGAAAAGTCGGCTTCCGCCCGTTAGATTCGGTGGGTCGGGAGGCGGCCCGGCCCGGGACGGAGGCAGCCGGCGATGGCGACGGTGCGCGAGGCGACCTACGACCTGCTGCGCGCGCTCGGGCTGACCACCGTCTTCGGCAACCCCGGCTCGACCGAGGAGCCGTTCCTCCAGGACTTCCCCGCCGACTTCCACTACGTGCACGCGCTCCAGGAGGCGTCGGCGGTCGCCATGGCCGACGGCTACGCCCAGGGCACCGGCCGCCCCGCGCACGTCAACCTGCACACCGCGCCGGGCACCGGCAACGGCATGGGCAACCTGGTGACCGCGTGGCACAACCGGACGCCGCTGATCGTCAGCGCCGGCCAGCAGACCCGGGAGATGCTGCTGATCGAGCCGCGGCTGGCGAGCCCGAGGGCGGTCGAGCTGGCCCAGCCGTACGTGAAGTGGGCCCACGAGCCGGCCCGCGCGCAGGACGTCCCCGCGGCCTTCATGCGGGCGTACGCCTCGGCGGTGCAGCCCCCCGCCGGGCCGGTCTTCCTCTCCCTGCCGATGGACGACTGGGACCGGACCGCCGACCCGCCGCCGCAGGTGCGGACCGTCGCCACCCGGATCGCGCCGGACCCGGACCGGCTGCGCGGCTTCGCCGACGCGCTGGCCGACGCCCGCGCCCCGGTGCTGGTGCTCGGCGCGGCCG
>NZ_CADEAU010000293.1 GCF_902825405.1 Micromonospora maritima
AGCACCGCGCGGTCGTGCTCGCCGCCGGCCGCGACGACCTGGCCGCCGCGCTGGACGCGCTCGCCGCCGGCCGTCCCGCGCCGCACACCGTCACCCGCGCCCCGGGTACGGGCGGCGACGTGGTCTTCGTCTTCCCCGGCCAGGGGTCGCAGTGGACCGGCATGGCCGCCGACCTGTTCGCCACCGCGCCGGTGTTCGCCGAGACGTTCACCGCCTGCGCGGAAGCGCTGCGCCCCCACCTCGACTGGTCGCCGGTCGACGTGATCCGGGGCGCGCCGGACGCGCCGTCGCTGGAGCGGGTGGACGTGGTGCAGCCGACGTTGTTCGCGGTCGGCGTGTCGCTGGCCGCGCTGTGGCGTTCCTACGGGGTGCATCCGTCGGCGGTGGTCGGTCACTCGCAGGGCGAGATCGCCGCGGCGTACGTGGCCGGCGGGTTGAGTCTGGACGACGCGGCCGCGGTGGTGGCGTTGCGCAGCCGGGTCATCGCGGAGCTGGCCGGTGACGGCGGCATGGTGTCGGTGGCGACCACCGCCGCCGAGGCCATCGAGACGATCGGCCGGTGGGACGGGCGGGTCGCGCTCGCCGCGGTCAACGGGCCGACCTCGGTGGTCGTCTCCGGCGACGCCGCCGCGCTGGACGAGCTGGTGGCGCACTACGAGGCCCGCGAGGTGCGGGTGCGGCGGGTGCCGGTGGACTACGCCTCCCACTCCGCGCACGTCGAACCGCTGCGCGAGCGGCTGCGCGACCTGCTCGCCGGCCTGCGCCCGCGCACCGGCGAGATCCGGTTCCGGTCCACCGTGACCGGCGAGTGGACGGACACCGCCGGCCTCGACGCCGACTACTGGTACCGCAACCTGCGGCAGACCGTCGGCTTCGACGCGGCGATCCGTGACCTGGCCGCCACCGGTCACCAGACCTTCGTCGAGGTCAGCGCCCACCCGGTGCTCACCATGGCGATGCAGGAGAGCGTCGAGGTGGCCGCCGCCGACCCGACCGCGGTCACCGTCACCGGCACGCTGCGCCGCGACGAGGGCGATCTCGCCCGGTTCCACCGGGCGCTCGCCGAGGCGTACGCCGGTGGTGTCGCCGTCGACTGGCGACCCGCCTTCGCCGGCCGGGCCGCCCACCGCCTCGACCTGCCCACGTACCCGTTCCAACGGCAGCTCTACTGGCCACGTCCGGCCGCCGCCCCGGCGGCCGCCGGCGCCGAGGAGCCCCGACCAGCCGGTCCGGCCTTCGTCCTGGACACCTCGGTCCTACTCTCCGACCCCGCGGCGTTCCACCGCTTCGCCGAGCACGAGGTGGTGCTGCCGCTGGTGGTCATCTCCGAGCTGGAGGGCAAGCGGCACCATCCGGAGCTGGGCTGGTTCGCCCGCCAGTCGCTGCGCATGCTGGACGAGCTGCGCGTGCGACACGGCCGGCTGGACCGGCCGGTGCCCGCCAACGACCAGGGTGGCACGCTCCGGGTCGAGCTGAACCACACCGACGACGGGGTGCTGCCGCCCGGCTTCCGCAACGAGTCGAACGACGCGCGGATCCTCTCCGTGGCGCTCAACCTCGCCGCCGAGGGGCGCGAGGTGACCCTGGTCAGCAAGGACATGCCGCTGCGGGTCAAGGCGGCCTCGGTCGGCCTGCACGCCGACGAGTACCGGCACGGCCAGGCCAGCGACCCGACCTGGACCGGGATGGCCGAGCTGGAACTCTCCGAGGAGGAGATCGGCCGGCTGTACGCGGGCGAGGCGCTCGACGTCGACGCCGCCGCCGGCCTGCCCTGCCACACCGGCCTGGTGATCCAGTCGGGGCGGGGGTCGGCGCTGGGCCGGGTGCTGCCGGACAAGACCGTCCGGCTGGTGCGCGGCGACCGGGAGGCGTTCGGCGTGCACGGGCGTTCGGCGGAGCAGCGGGTGGCGCTCGACCTGCTGCTGGACGAGTCGATCGGGATCGTGTCGCTGGGCGGCCGGGCCGGCACCGGCAAGTCGGCGCTGGCGCTCTGCGCGGGCCTGGAGGCGGTGATGGAGCGTCGCCGGCACAAGAAGGTGATCGTGTTCCGCCCGCTGTACGCGGTCGGTGGCCAGGAACTCGGCTACCTGCCCGGCTCGGAGTCGGAGAAGATGTCGCCCTGGGCCCAGGCCGTCTTCGACACGCTGGGCGCGGTGGTGCACGAGCACGTGTTGGAGGAGGTCACCTCGCGCGGGCTGCTGGAGGTGCTGCCGTTGACCCACATCCGCGGCCGGAGCCTGCACGACGCCTTCGTCATCGTGGACGAGGCGCAGTCCCTGGAGCGGGGTGTGCTGCTCACCGTGCTGTCCCGGATCGGCCAGGGCTCCCGGGTGGTGCTCACCCACGACGTGGCGCAACGGGACAACCTCCGGGTCGGTCGGCACGACGGGGTGACCGCGGTGATCGAGGCACTGAAGGGGCATCCCCTCTTCGCGCACGTGACCCTCAGCCGATCGGAGCGTTCTCCGATCGCCGCGATGGTCACCGATCTGTTGGAGGACATCCCGGGCTGACCGGTTGGCTCGCCCCTCTTTGCCCGCATTTTCAGTGTGGCGCAAATCACATTTAGCGTCGGTGATTTCCCACCGGCCTCACCCTGCGCGATGGTGTTCATCGAGCGCCACCGACAACTCCGGTGCCGAACACGGCCCGGAGCCCCATACGCACCGGCAGTCTCGTCGAGCATTCTCCGCCACGACGGCGGGAGCCACGGGCGCCGGCGCGTCGGCCTCGACCGTCGGGTCGGGGCGCTCACGGCACCCGCACCCGGCGACACCCGGCCATGCGACGTGCCGTGTCCCTGCCCCCGACGAAGGGAAACTTCGTGAGTCGGCTGTGGAGCCGGTTCGGCGCCCGTACGGCCGCTGTCGCGCTGCTCTCCGTGGGCGTCGCCGGTGGTTTCTATCTGGGCGAGGATCGCCAGACCCAGCAGCAGGGCCTGACCGCGCAGGTCGGGCTCGAGGTCGACCGGACGGAGTACGCCTACCAGCGCGACCGGCAGGCCGAGCACCGTGTGGCGGCCTCCCGGCAGCGGGCCGCCGAGTACCAGGCCAAGCTGCGCGCCGCCGCGGCGGCGAAGGAAGCCGCCGAGCGGGCCAAGCAGGCCGAGGCGGCCGCCGCCAGCCGCAAGAAGGAGCGGGACGCGGCGAAGGCCGAGGCGGAGGCCAAGGCCAAGCCGTACGACGGGCCCATCCCGGCCTCGTGCGAGGAGTTCAGCGGCAACCGCAAGATCGGTTGCGCCATCATGCTCGACGAGGGCTTCGGCATCGACCAGTTCCCCTGTCTGGACAAGCTCTGGACCAAGGAGAGCGGCTGGAACCACAAGGCGTACAACGCGGGCTCCGGCGCGTACGGAATCCCGCAGGCCCTGCCGGGCAGCAAGATGGGCTCGGTGGCGGACGACTGGAAGACCAACCCGGCCACCCAGATCAAGTGGGGTCTCGGCTACATCGAGGGCCGGTACGACAACCCGTGCGGCGCGTGGCAGAAGTCGCAGAGTTCGGGCTGGTACTGACGGATCGACCGACGGCGGGGCGTGCGGGTGTCCGCGCGTCCCGCCGTCGTCGTTCCGCCGCTCGAGTGGCGGACGGCCGCGTTTGCTGATAGCTCTTGACAGGTGACCTGGCACGACGGCCCCCGCGGCGGCGACCCCCACCGGTTCGGCACCGACGCGTTCTACGCGGCGCTCGGCCGGGCCTTCGTCGCCATGTGCGCGGTGGTGCCGGTGCTCTTCCTCGTCGAGGCGCTCGACGTGGGCCTGCGCCTCGACCTCGACGTCACCGCGGGCATCATCCCGCATCGGATCCAGGGTCTGGACGGCGTCTTCTTCTCGCCGTTCCTGCACGCCGGCTGGAACCACCTCTACAGCAACAGCATCCCGCTGATCCTGCTCGGCACGTTCGTGCTGGCCGCCGGCACCCGCCGGTTCCTCTGGTCCACCATGGTGATCATCCTGGTCAGCGGCCTGGGCGTGTGGTTCACCGGCTCGCCCAACTCGGTGGTGGTCGGTGCCAGCGGCGTGATCTTCGGCTACCTCGGCATGCTGCTCACCCGCGGTGTGGTGGAGCGGAGCTGGTGGAACTTCGCAGTGGTGCTGCTGGTCGGCCTGCTCTACGGCTGGCAGCTGCTGGGCATCCTCCCCACCGACGAGCGGATCTCCTGGCAGGGGCACCTGTTCGGGCTGCTCGGCGGCGTGGTCGCGGCGATCCTGTTCCGCCGCCGCGTCGACACCGGCACGCCGGACCGGCTCGGGTCACCGCCGGTCACCCTGCCCTGACGACGCGTCGAACCGTCCGCGGGACGTCCTTGCCCGCGCCCGTCCGCCCGCCTACCGTCGGCATCAGCACGGGTTGATCCCTGGCGGAAAGTGACGGTACGCCATGCGCGAGGTCGATGTCGCCGTGATCGGGGCCGGCCCCGCCGGGCTCTTCGCCGCCTACTACGCCGGCTTCCGCGGGCTCTCCGTGGCCGTGATCGACGCGCTGCCCGAGCCGGGCGGCCAGGTCACCGCCATGTACCCGGAGAAGCTGATCCTCGACGTGGCCGGCTTCCCCGCCGTCAAGGGGCGCGAGCTGGTCGCGAACCTGGTCGCCCAGGCGGCGCCGTTCCACCCCGACTACCTGCTCGGCGTCCGCGCGGAGAAGCTCTCGTACCTGGACGGCCGGCCGGTCCTCGGGCTGGCCGGCGGTGAGCAGCTGCGCTGCGGGGCGGTGGTGGTCACCGGTGGTCTGGGCAGCTTCACGCCCCGGCCCCTGCCGGTCGCGGACAGCTTCACCGGCGGCGGGATCGTCTACTTCGTGCCGCAGCCGACCGAGCTGACGGACCGCCACGTGCTCATCGTGGGCGGTGGCGACTCGGCCTTCGACTGGGCGGCCACGCTCGCCCCGCTGGCCCGCTCGGTGACGCTCGTGCACCGGCGGGACCGCTTCCGCGCGCACGCCGCCACCGTCGAGCGGGTCCGCGCGCTGCCGGTGCGGGTCGTGGTCAACGCGGAGGTGAGCCGGCTCTACGGGGAGGACCACGTCACCGGTGCCGAGCTGACCGTGCGCGGTGGCGTGGCCGAGACCCTGCCGGTGGACACGGTGGTGGCCGCGCTCGGCTTCACCGCCGACCTGGGTCCGCTCGCCGAGTGGGGGCTGACGCTCGACCGGCGGCACATCGTGGTGGACAGCGCGATGGCCACCAACCTGCCCCGGGTCTTCGCGGCCGGCGACATCACCGAGTACCCGGGCAAGGTCCGGCTGATCGCCACCGGCTTCGGCGAGGCGGCCACCGCCGTGAACAACGCGGCCGTCGCCATCGATCCCACCGCGCACCTCTTCCCCGGCCACTCCTCCGACGGGACCTGACGCCGGATCCTCACCACCACGTGGCCGCGCCGAGACCATCGGTGACCACGATGGACGGATGACACCCCAGGACCGCAGCACGCCCGACGGCGCCCGGGTCGCGCTGGCCTGGCTGGGCCATCCGGCGACCGTGCTCGCCCTGATCGTGCTGGTGCTCAACGACCACGTGCTCAAGGCGGCCCGGCCCGGCCCGGTCACCGGCAAGCTGAGCGACGTCGCCGGCCTGGTGCTCGCGCCGCCACTCGTCGCCGTGCTGGTCACGCTCGTCGTACCGCGGCTCGGGGCCCGGGCCGCCGCCGGTCTCGCGCTGGGATCCGTCGGCGTCGGCTTCGCCGTGGTCAAGACCAGCGGGTACGCCGCGACGGCCGCCTCGCAGATGTGGAGCGCGGTGAGCGGGCCGTCCCTGGTCCGGGCGGACCGGACCGACCTGCTCGCCCTGCCGGCGCTCGCGCTGGCGGCCTGGGCGTGGCGTCGGGCTCGCCGCGACCCGGTGGGGCGCCGGGGCGCCCGGCTCGTCCGGGTGCTGGTGCTGCTGCCGACGGCGACGCTCGCGGTGGCGGCGACCAGCATGGTCGGGCACCACGACGCGGTCGACGCGGCAGTGGTCGACGGCCGGCTGGTCGCCGGCATCGGGAAGAGTCAGGGCACCAGGGCCGACCCGCCCTGGCAGTGGCGGATCAGCGACGACGCCGGTGCGACGTGGCGCGACCCCGCTCCCAGCGAGGAGGAGGCGCTGCGCGCCGGGTCGGCACGCACCGACCAGGTGGCCTGCCTGCCCGCCGCCCCGCAGCGGTGCTACCGGTGGCTGCCCGGGCGGATCCGGGTGGAGGAGAGCGACGACGCGGGCCGGACCTGGCGGCTGTCCTGGCAGGTCACCGAGGACCAGCGGGAGCTGCTGCGGGCGCGCTACCTGGAGGCCGGGCCGGCCGGCGAACGGATCGCCGGTCAGGACCTCGCCGTGCTCGACGTCTCCGGCGGGCGGCACGTGGTGCTTGTCGCGAACGGCCGGGACGGCTTCGCGCTGCGCGACCCGGACGGTGGCTGGCGCCGGATCGGGTTCGCCGACGACCGGGGGGAAGGGCCGCCGCCGTTGGGCGTGATCTCCCCCGGGGACCGGCACAACGACCCGCTCCGGGCGGCGCTGCTGGCCCTGGCGCTCGGCGCCCTGGTGCTCGTCGTCGCCGGTGCGCGGGCCGCCCGCAGGTCCGGCTACGGCGTCGTGCTGCCGCTCGTCCAGGTCGTGGTGCTGTTCCACGCCGCGATGTTGCTGGTCGCGGTCTGGAACGTCGACGACCTCATCGTGTTCCCGCTCGCCGCCGGTTGTGCCCTGCTGGTGTTCGGCGGCGCGCTGCTCGCGGTGATCCCGCCCGCCGCGCGGGCGGCGCCCGGCCGGTGGACCGCCGAGGTGCTGCTGGCGGCCACCCTCACCGTGGTGCTGGTGGCCCTGCCGCTGACCGGGTGGCTCTACGGCCGGCCGGTCCACGCCTCGACGG
>NZ_CADEAU010000294.1 GCF_902825405.1 Micromonospora maritima
CTACCCGTGGTTGGAGCAGGCCCGGGGCGCGGTGCAGGCGGCGGTCGGCGACCTGCCGGCGGCCACCAAGCACCTGTGCGCGCTGGCCGACCGGCTGCGCGAGGACGGGCTGGCCGGGCACGAGCTGCTCGTCCTGCTGGACCTGGTCCGGTTCGACCAGGCCGCCGCGCCGGTCGGGCCGACCTGCACCGACGGCGGCCGGCGCACCGTGGCGCAGCGCCTGGCGGAACTCTCCGAACAGGTGGACGGGGTGCTGCCGCCGCTGGTCGCCCGGTACGGCCGGGCGTCGCTCGACGGCTCCCCCGACGACCTGCTCGCGGTGGCCGCCGGTTTCGCCGACCGCGACCTGGTCGTCCATGCCGCCGAGGCGACCGCGATGGCGCTGCACCGGATGCGCGACGGGCGCGCCGGGGCGACCGGGCCGGTCCGGGAGCGTCTCGCCGACCTGCTGCGCCGCTGCGACGAGATCTCCACCCCGGCGCTGCGCCTGCTCCGCCCCACGCTCAGCGACCGGGAGTGGGAGGTCGCCCGCCTCGCCGCCGACGGCCTCACCAGCCGCGCGATCGCCGAGCGGCTGTTCCTGTCCACCCGCACCGTGGAGAACCACCTCCAGCGGGTCTACAGCAAGCTCGGCGTCACCGGGCGCGGCGAGCTGCGGGCCGCCCTGCGGTCGATGCCGGGGCACGACGGCGGGGATCCGGTCTGAACTCTAGGCTGGGGCGGTGAGCACCCTTCGCCCCGCGCTGCTGACCGACCACTACGAGCTGACCATGGTCAGCGCGGCCCTGCAGGACGGCACCGCCGACCGACGCTGCGTCTTCGAGGTGTTCAGCCGGCGGCTGCCGGCCGGCCGCCGGTACGGGGTGGTCGCCGGCACCGGCCGCCTGATCGAGATGATCCGCGACTTCCGCTTCGACCCGGCGGAGATCGACTTCCTGCGCCGCACCGGCGTGGTCGACGAGCGGGCCGCCCGGTGGCTGGCCGACTACCGCTTCACCGGCGACGTCGACGGCTACGCCGAGGGCGAGCTGTTCTTCCCCGGCTCCCCGATCCTCACCGTGTCCGGCACGTTCGCCGAGTGCGTGGTGCTGGAGACGCTTGTGCTGTCGGTGCTCAACCACGACTGCGCGGTCGCCGCGGCGGCGGCGCGGATGGTCACCGCGGCGCGGGGCCGGGCACTGATCGAGATGGGCTCCCGCCGGGCGCACGAGGAGGCCGCGGTCGCCGCCGCGCGGGCGGCGTACCTGGCCGGGTTCCGGTTCACCTCCAACCTGGCCGCCGGGCAGCGCTACGGCATCCCCACCGCGGGCACCGCCGCGCACGCGTTCACCCTGTTGCACGACGACGAGCGGACCGCGTTCGCCTCCCAGGTCGCCACGCTGGGCAAGGACACCACGCTGCTGGTCGACACGTACGACATCGCCCAGGGCATCCGCAACGCCATCGCGGTCGCCGGCCCGGAGTTGCGCGCGGTCCGGATCGACTCGGGCGACCTCGCGGTGATCGCCCAGCAGTCCCGGGAGCTGCTCGACTCGCTCGGCGCCACCGAGACGAAGATCATCGTCTCGGGTGACCTGGACGAGTACGCGATCGCCTCGCTGGCCGCCGAGCCGGTGGACATGTACGGGGCCGGCACCGCCGTGGTGACCGGCTCGGGCGCGCCCACCGCCGGCCTGGTCTACAAGCTGGTCGAGGTGGAGGGGCGACCGGTGGTCAAGCGCTCCGAGCACAAGGCCACCATCGGGGGCCGGAAGGTCGCGGTGCGCCGGCACAAGCCGACCGGCACCGCCACCGAAGAGGTCGTCGTGCCGCAGGGCGTGCCCGACCGGCAGCCGAACGACCGGCTGCTTCAGCACTCGTTCGTGGTCTCGGGCGAGCCGGTCGGGCTCCCCACGCTGGACGAGTCCCGCGAGCACCTGCGACAGTGTCTGATCTCCATCCCGTGGGAGGGGCTCAAGCTCTCCGGCGGGGACCCGGCCGTTCCGGTGACGGTCGTACCCGCGAGCTGAGGAGGACCGGTCAGATGGCGAACGCCCTGATCATCGTGGACGTGCAGAACGACTTCTGCGAGGGCGGGTCCCTGGCGGTGGGCGGTGGGGCCGGCGTGGCCGCCGGGATCTCCCGGTTGCTCGCCGCCGAGCCGGACCGCTGGGACCACGTGGTCGCGACGAAGGACTACCACATCGATCCGGGCGCGCACTTCGGCGACCCGCCGGACTTCGTCGACTCGTGGCCCCGGCACTGCGTGGTCGGCACGTCCGGCTCCGAGTTCCACCCCGAGCTGGCCACCGACCGGGTGGAGGAGATCTTCCACAAGGGCGAGCACGCGGCCGCGTACTCCGGTTTCGAGGGGCACGCGCGCGACGGCGAGTGCCTGGCCGACTGGCTGCGCCACCGCGACGTGGACCGGGTCGACGTGGTCGGCATCGCCACCGACCACTGCGTGCGCGCGACCGCGCTGGACGCCGCCCGGGAGGGCTTCCGCACCACGGTGCTGCTGGACCTCACCGCGGCCGTGGCCCCGGCGACGCTGGACGTGGCGTTGCGCGCGCTCGACGGCGCCGGGGTCGCCATGGTGGGCGAGCCTGTGATCAGGGCCGCTTGACCAGGTAATCGCTTGCGGCTGTCGTACCCCGGGCCCAGGATGGCGCGGGAGGTACGGACCGTCGTGAACCTGAAGCCTTACCGGGAGGCACTCGCCCTGCCCGGCCTGCGGTCGTTGCTGCTGGTGTCCGTGCTGGCCCGTGTGCCGCTGACCGCGACCGGTGTGACGCTGACCTTCTACGTGGTGCTCGACCTGGGCCGGGGCTACGGCGCCGCCGGCCTGGTCGGCGCCGCGTCGACCATCGGCGCCGCGCTCGGCTCCCCGCTGCTCGGCCGGCTGGTCGACCGGCGCGGGCTGCGGCCGGTGCTGCTGCTCACCACCGTCGTCGAGGGCCTGTTCTGGGCCGCGGCACCGACCCTGTCGTACCCGGTGCTGCTGCCCGCGGCGTTCCTGGCCGGCCTGTTCGCGCTGCCGGTCTTCTCGGTGGTCCGCCAGTCGATCGCGGCGCTGGTGCCGGCGGACCGACGCCGGCCCGCGTACGCGCTGGACTCGATGTCGGTGGAGCTGTCGTTCATGGTCGGCCCGGCGCTCGCCGTGGCCCTGGCCACCGCCGTCACGCCCCGGCTCACCCTCTGGGCGGTGGGCGCCGGGATCGTCGCCGCCGGCATCTGCTTCTGGCTGCTCGACCCGCCGACCCGGGCCGCGGACGAGCCGGCCGGCCCCCCGCGCGCGGTGTCCCGCCGGGAGTGGCTCACCCCGCGCCTGCTCGCCGTGCTGGCGGTCAGCCTGGCTGCCACCCTGGTGCTGGGCGGCACCGACGTCGCCGTGGTGGCCGTGCTCCGCGCCGGCGGCGAGGTCGGCTGGACCGGCGCCGTGCTGGCCGCCTGGGCGGTCGCCTCGCTGGTGGGCGGCTTCGCCTACGGCGCGGTACGCCGCTCGTTCCCTCCGTTGGCGCTGGTGGCGGCGCTCAGCCTCACCACGATCCCGGTCGGTTTGGGCGGGTCGCACTGGTGGCTGCTCAGCCTCGCGTTGATCCCCACCGGGGCGCTCTGCGCGCCCACCATCGCGGCCACCTCGGACGCGGTGAGCCGGCTCGCCCCGCCCGGCGTCCGCGGCATGGCGATGGGCCTGCACGGCTCCGCCGTCACCGTCGGCATCGCGCTCGGCGCGCCACTGGCCGGCGTGGTGATCGACGCGTCCGCGCCGGCCTGGGGCTTCGTGGTCACCGGGGCGATCGGGTTGCTGGTGGCGCTGGCGGTGCTCCCGGTCGAGCTGCGTCACCGGCGCGGTTCGGCGCCCGCCGCCACCCCCGAGCCCGAACTGGCCCCCGCCACCCCCTGACAGTCCGGGGACCCCTCCGCCCCCGCCCCTCGGCACACCCCACCACCCGGCTCACCCGCCCGCCCCGGCCCGCCCCGGCTCTGCCCGACCGGCCCGCACCGCACCGGTTCCCATCCGGCCCAACCTGGCCCGGGCCAGGCAGGACCCTCCGCCGGCCCAGCCCCACCCCGACTACGGCCGCTGGCCCCCATGGCACCTCGCCCGGCTCAGCGAGGTGTTGACCAAGGAGTTCGCGTCGGACCGCCCCCGGATTCCCGACGCAAACTCCTTGATCAACGCACGCGCTGGTCGATCATGAAGGTGGCGGTACGGTTTGTCCGTTCTGCGGGAGTCAACCTCATGATCGACCGGGTGGGTGGGCCCGAAGCAGGGGGCGTGGTGGGGAAAGGCGACGGGCGCCGCGCCCCGGGGTGGTGGGGTGCGGCGCCCGTCGTGGGCTCGCCAGGCGGTCTAGCGCTGGTCGAGGTTGCCCGCGGTGTCCTCCTGGTAGCTGGCGCCACCGTTGGCCTCGCTGGTCAGCGGCTTGGCACCGCCCTCGGGCGGGCCGGCCAGGGTCTGCCCGGCGGCCAGCTCGGGGAACTTCGCGTCGAAGGCCGGCCGCTCGGAGCGGATCCGCGGCATCCGGTCGAAGTTGCGCAGCGGCGGCGGGGAGCTGGTGGCCCACTCGAGCGAGTTGCCGTGACCCCACGGGTCGTCGACCTCGACCACCGGGCCGGTCTTGTACGACTTCCAGCAGTTCCAGATGAACGGCAGGGTCGAGATACCGGTGATGAACGCGCCGATCGTGGAGATCATGTTCAGCGTGGTGAAGCCGTCGCTGGGCAGGTAGTCGGCGTAGCGCCGCGGCATGCCCTCGTTGCCCAGCCAGTGCTGCACCAGGAACGTGGTGTGGAAGCCGATCATGGTCAGCCAGAAGTGAATCTTGCCGAGCCGCTCGTCGAGCATCCGGCCGAACATCTTCGGGAACCAGAAGTAGATGCCACCGAAGACGGCGAACACGATGGTGCCGAAGAGCACGTAGTGGAAGTGCGCCACCACGAAGTACGAGTCGTGCAGGTGGAAGTCGAGCGGCGGGCTGGCCAGCAGCACACCGGTCAGGCCACCGAAGAGGAAGGTCACCAGGAAGCCGACCGCGAACAGCATCGGCGTCTCGAACGTGATCTGACCCCGCCACATGGTGCCGATCCAGTTGAAGAACTTCATACCGGTCGGCACGGCGATCAGGTAGCTGAGGAAGCTGAAGAACGGCAGCAGCACCTGGCCGGTGGCGAACATGTGGTGCGCCCACACGCTCATCGACAGCGCGGCGATGGCGATGGTGGCCGCGACGAGGCCCTTGTAACCGAAGATCGGCTTCCGGGAGAAGACCGGGATGATCTCGGTGATGATGCCGAAGAACGGCAGCGCGATGATGTAGACCTCGGGGTGACCGAAGAACCAGAACAGGTGCTGCCACAGCATCGGGCCGCCGGTGGCCGGGTCGTACACGTGGGCGCCGAGCAGGCGGTCCGCGGCGAGCGCGAAGAGCGCGGCGGCCAGCAGCGGGAAGACCAGGATGGCCAGCAGGCTGGTGACCAGCATGTTCCAGGTGAAGATCGGCATCCGGAACATGGTCATGCCGGGCGCGCGCAGGGTCAGGATCGTGGTGATCAGGTTGACCGCGCCGAGGATCGTGCCCAGACCGGAGATGGCCAGGCCGACCACCCACATGTTGGCGCCGACGCCCGGCGAGTGCTCGACGGTGCTGAGCGGCGTGTACGCGGTCCAGCCGAAGTCGGCCGCGCCGCCGGGGCTGACGAAGCCCGCGGTGGCCAGCGTGCCGCCGAACAGGTACAGCCAGTAGGCGAAGGCGTTGAGCCGGGGGAACGACACGTCGGGCGCGCCGATCTGCAGCGGCACCACGTAGTTCGCGAAGGCGAACACGATGGGCGTCGCGAAGAACAGCAGCATGATCGTGCCGTGCATGGTGAAGAGCTGGTTGTACTGCTCGGGCGACAGGAACTGCAGCCCCGGTCGCGCCAGCTCGGCGCGCATGATCAGGGCCATCAGGCCACCGATCATGAAGAACGCGAACGCGGTGACCATGTACATGATCCCGATCTGCTTCGCGTCCGTGGTGCGCAGCAGCCGCGCGAGGGCCGACCCCTTGACCGGCTCGCGGACCGGCCAGGGCCGGGTCACGACCGGCTTGGGTGCGACGGTGGTCACGAGTGGCCTCCGGTTCTGGGTTGTCCCGCTCGGCGCGCTGGTCATCGGCGCAGCCGTCATCCGCAAGGAGGATAGTCCCCGGTAGGTGGCCCCGCCGCGTGGGGTGGGCGGCTACGATCTTCCGCCGGCTACAGCGGGCCGGTGAGGAGCCGGTAGTGCTCGCCGAAGATCCGCCCGCCGCGCCCGCGCAGCAGCGGGTCGCGCAGCGCCGGCGGCACGTCGCGGGTGCGGTTGCGGTCCCGGGTCCGGTCCCGCACCCAGCGGGTACGCGGCCGGCGGCGACTCTCGTACGCGATCAGCGCCGCGTCGACGCTGCCGGCGGCGCGCAGCGACTCGGCGAGCACGACGGCGTCCTCCAGCGCCATGGCGGCCCCCTGGGAGAGCGTCGGCGCGGTCGCGTGAGCGGCGTCACCGACGAGCAGCACCCGGCCGTGGAACCAGCGCCCCAGCTCGACCTCCTCGGTGCGTTCGACGTGCACCGTCTCGAGCGCGGCCAGCACCTCGGGCACCGGACCGCGGTAGTCGCCGAACAGCTCGTGCAGCCGGGCGAGCGGGTCGACCGGCAGGTCGGTGCCGGCCTCGTCGGCATAGCAGTAGAGCCGGCCGGCGCCGAGCGGCACGACCAGGAAGCCGGAGCGTTGCCCGAGCAGGGCGGTCCAGTCGGCGACCCGGGGACCGCCGCGGACGACGGCCCGGTAGACCACCTGGCCGGCGGGGCGCGGCGGGCCGCCGAGCGCGG
>NZ_CADEAU010000295.1 GCF_902825405.1 Micromonospora maritima
GCTGCGGCTGCGGCTGCGACCGCCGGCTGCGGCTGCGGCTGCGGCTGCGGCTGCGGCTGCGGCTGCGGCTGCGGCTGGTGATATCACCAACGACTCAGCTCGAAAGGGAGCCAGGGAGCATCCACCGCCCCGAACCCGGGCGGTACGGGCGACGCCGGAACGCCGCGGATCCGGGGCGCGGTGGAACCAGGAGGGGCGGTGCGACAGCCGGTCAGGGGGCCTCGACGCCGGAGATGCGGAACTTGTGCACCTCGGCGCCGAGGATGGCGGTCACCTGCTCCGCGTCCGGCCCCGAGCCCCGGAACGCGAGCAGCTGCGCGTCGGACTCCCACCGCTCGTACACGTTGATCCGGCCCGGCTCGACCAGGTCGGCGCTGACCGCGAAGTCGACGCAGCCGGGCGCGGCACGGGCCGCGCGGACGGCCTCCGCGCAGGACGCCAGGTAGGCGTCCCGCCGGGCCGGATCGACGTAGAGGGTGCCGGCGACGATGAGCATGCCGGTCATCGTGCCACCGCCGGCGGCTCAGGCCCGGCTGATCGCGTTGGCGTGGATCGCCTCGTTCAGGTAGGCGGCCATGCCGGGCCGGATCGTCTCGAAGTACGCCGTGAACCGGGGGTCGGCCACGTACATGTCGGCCAGCCCGGTGTGCATCTCCAGCGGGCAGTCGTACCACCACTCGGTGATGAGCTGGCGGTGCTCCTCGGCCAGCGCCATCGCCTCCGGGCCGTCGGCCGGCGCGCCCGAGTCCATGAGCGCGGCGAACCGCCGGCCCCAGTCCTCGTTCACCTCCTTGTTGCGCAGCCAGTCCTCCTTCGAGTAGCGGCTGGCCCGCTCCTGCGACTGCCGGTACGCCTCGGTCTCGCCCCAGCGCCGCTCGACCTCGTCGGCGTGCTCGTCCGGGTCGAAGTCACCGAACACCTCGAACCGCTCCTCCGGCGTCAACTGGATCCCCAACGTCCTCGCCTCCATCGCGTGTTCGATCGCCGCGACCATCTCCTGGAGCTTGCCGATCCGCCCGGACAGCAGCTCGTGCTGCCGGCGCAGGTGCGCCGCCGGGTCGGACGTCGGGTCGTCCAGGATCTCGGCGATCTCGTCCAGCGGGAACCCCAGCTCGCGGTAGTAGCGGATGAGCTGCAGACGGTCCAGGTCGCGGTCGTCGTAGCGGCGGTAGCCCGCCGGTGTGCGCCCGCTCGGCCGCAGCAGCCCGATCTCGTCGTAGTGGTGCAGCGTCCGGACCGTCACCCGGGCCGCCCGCGCCACCTGACCCACCGTGTACGCCATGGTTCCCTCCCTTCCGCGACCAAGGCTGCCGCCTCCCGCAGCGTGAGGGTCAAGCCCAATGGTCCGCCCCCGACCAGAAACGGCCGGGGGCGGTGTGGGGGTGCGGGCTCAGGTGGTGATCTTCTCGTGCTCCGGGGCGGCGAACGTCGCGCTGGCCGGGGTGCGCAGGGCGTGCAGCAGGCCGGCCGCCGAGAGCAGCAGGAGCAGGGCCGCGCCGAGGTACATGGCCAGGGCGCCCTGCTCGGCCTTGCGGCCGAACTCGCTGAAGCCGTACGAGGTGAGCAGCAGGCCGCGCAGCGTCTCGCCCTTGAACACGGTGTCCCGCTGGCCGCTCACCTCGGCGAGCTGCTTCTGCAGGTCGGCCAGGTTGGCGGCCTTCGCCTGCTCGGCCTGGGCCACCTGCTCGCGCAGCGCGCTCTGCGGCGCGCCGAGGTCGGCGTACGTCTTGCCGCCCGCGATCGACGTCAGGTGCAGGCCGATGTACTCGTTGGCGTAGCACTCGGCCTGCTTGCCGGTGGTGAGCTGCTGGCCGGCGTACTCGCGCAGGCAGTCCGACTTCTTCTCCTCGTCGGACAGCTTGTCCTGCGGGGTGAAGCTGATGTGCTGCGCGGCGAGCTGGTCGTGCACGTAGTTGTTGGCGAAGTTGGCGTTCGTCGTCAGGACGACGCCGACGACGAGCAGCAGGACCGCGAGGCCCAGCCCACCGATGCTGAACAACAGGTCGAGCGTCCGTCGCTTCATCTCTGGCTCCCGGATGGGGGTGTGTACCGGCTGGCTGACGAGAACCATCGTGGCGGGCGTCGAGGTGCCGGGAGCAGGGCCGAACCCCCTGTCCCGCCCGGGACCTTCGGCCCGGAGGCGGTGGGGCCGGTCAGCGGGCGGCGTCCACCGGGGCCAGCGTCGGGAGCAGGTCGGACAGCGCGGTCGGGCGGCCGTACCGCCAGCCCTGGCCCTGCCGGCAGCCGATCGCGGTGACCGCCGCGTGCTGGGCACCGGTCTCCACCCCCTCGGCCACCACCGCCAGGTCGAACGCGCCGGCGAGCCGGTTGACCATCTCCACCGTGGCGTACGCGCGGGCGTCGCCGGCGTCCAACCGGGACACGAAGGATCGGTCGATCTTCAGCTCGGTGGCCGGGATGCGGTGCAGGTAGCTCAGCGAGGAGTAGCCGGTGCCGAAGTCGTCGATGGCGATGCGGATGCCGAGGTCGCGCAGCTGGGCCAGCCGTTCGAGCACCGCCTCGCTGCCCTCGATCAGCGCCGACTCGGTGAGTTCGAGCGTGAGCGCGCGCGGCGGCAGGCCGGCCGCGCCCATCGCGCCGGTGACGGTGGCGATCAGGTCCGGTCGGCACAGATGGGCGGCGGCGATGTTGACCGCCACGGTCACCTCGGGCGCATGCTCCCGCCAGGTGGCCGCCGCGCGGCACGCCTCGTGGATCACCCACCGGTCGATGGCCAGGATCAGGCCGGTCTCCTCGGCCAGCGGCAGGAACCTCGCCGGGGTGAGCACCCCGAGCCGCGGGTGCCGCCAGCGCACCAGCGCCTCGGCGCTGCGGACGGTGCCGGTGGCCAGGTCCACGATGGGCTGGAACTCCATCAGCAGCTGACCCTCGTCGACGGCCCGGCGCAGGTCGGCGATCAGCTCGGCCCGGCCGACCGCCGACTCGCGCAGCTCCGCCGTGCACGTCCGGTACGCGGACTTGCCGGCCGCCTTCGCCGCGTACATGGCGATGTCGGCGTCACGGAGCAGGTCGGTGTGCGAGGCGTGCTGCGGCCCGTACTCGGCGATGCCGATGCTGGCCGACGGGTGGACGCCGAGGTCCTCCTCGCCCGGCAGGGGTTCGAGCGCGGCGAGCAGCCGGACGGCGAGCCGCTCCGGCGACACCGGGCGGTCCCCGGCGACCAGGACGGCGAACTCGTCCCCGCCCAGCCGGGCGATCATCCCGTCCGGGCCGACCGCGTCCCGCATGCGCTCCGCGGTGGCGGTGAGCAGCCGGTCCCCGGCGGCGTGCCCGAACCTGTCGTTCACCTGCTTGAAGCCGTCCAGGTCCAGCAGCACCACGGCGACCGGCCCGCCGGCGCGCAGCGCGCGGCGCAGCCGCCGGATGAACGTCAGCCGGTTGGGCAGGCCGGTGAGCTGGTCGGAGTAGGCCAGCCGGCGCAGCCGGCCGACCAGCCGCAGGTTCTCGTTGGCGGCCAGCCCCTGTCGCAGCGCGAGCACGCCGAGCAGCGCCATCATGCCGACGAAGACCAGGTGCGGCGTCTGCCCGGTGGGCCGCCGGGACAGCATCACGGCGACGATGGCCCCGCCCACCGGCAGGTACGGCAGCGCGACCCGCCACCACGGCGGCAACGGCGACTCGGCGTCCTCCTCCCCGTCCCCGCAGGCCGGGGGCGGGTAGCGGGTGGCCAGGCCGACCAGCAGGTAGCTCAACGGCCAGCAGACGTCGACCGGGTGCCCCGGCGCGTAGCTGCCGTGCGCGACGAGCGAGACGTACACCGTGTCCGCCCCGGCCCGGATGGCCAGGCCCGCGCCGATGACGGTGAGTGAGCGCCACATCGGGCGGCCCGGCCCGGCGACCGCCACCAGGATGGTGAGCTGCATCAGGTCGAACATCGGGTAGAGCAGCCCGAACGTGCGCAGCGGGTCGGCCAGGTCGGCGTCGGCCACGTCGCGGAACACCAGCAGCCAGCCGATCGGGATCAGCGCGAGGCCGACGATCACCCCGTCGAGCAGCGTGCGGGCCTGCCCGATCAGGCTGCGCGGGCCGGCCCGGGAGCAGAGCAGCGCGGCGGTGCCGGTGACGATGCCGGCGGTGAAGAGGCCCCCGACCAGCGGCGTGTGGGGCAGGTCGATCCCGCCGAGCCGTTCGGACGTCCACACCGCACGGCCGAGTGCGGCGAGGACCATGGTGGCCGCGAGCAGGCTCCAGAACCGGCGCAGCGTGTGTGGGTGCCGGCGGGCTGCGCCGACGCAGAGCACCGCCGCCCAACTCGACACCGCCATCGCGCCGAGGTCGCTGACGAGGGCCGCGCCGGGCAGGCCGGCGACCAGCCAGACCATCTCCCCGAGTACGACGACGACGGCCGCGACGAGTCCGATACGGCCGGCGAGCGGGTGACGGGCCGGCGCCGCGACGGCGAGGCTCACGTCGTGCTGGGGGACAACGATGCGCTCCGGCTCTCTTCCAGACGTGCACCCTCGGTGACGAGGACCGGACGGCGGACGACGAACGGCGCAAGCCTAGCCAGCGCCGGGTGCCGCCGCCAGAGTCGCTCGCTGTCGGTCACCGGACCGGTGAGCCGGGCGGGGTCCGGCCCGGCGGGGACGCCGGACCGGACCCACTGTCGTCACTGAACGGTGATGTCATCCACGTAGACGGCGGAGGTGCCGCCCGCGCCGCTGCCCGGCACGAACTGCACGCCGATCTCCCGGACGTCACCGAGGTTGGCCACGCCGGACAGCGACAGCGACAGGTTCACCCCGGCCGAGGTCACCGCCGCCGTGCCGCCGTCGAACCACTGCCAGCCGGCGCCGGTCTTGACGTACAGCTTGGCCTGGCTGCCGGTGCCGAAGCTCCCCCACGGCGCGACCCGCGCGGTGGCGCGCAGCGTGGTCCGCCCGCTCAGGCTGGTGGTGGCGGTCTTCTTCAGGTACGCGGCCCCGGCGCCCAGGTTCACGTCGGACTTCAGCGAGCGGGTGCCCTGGGACGCCCACTCGGTGACCTGCCACGGCCCGCCGGTGACGTTGGTGCCGGTCCACCCCTCGGTGCCCGACTCGAACCCGTTGAGCAGGGTCCCGCCCGACGGGGGCGGGGTGGTGCCTCCACCGCCCGGCTCGGTCAGCGTGCCCAGGTCGACCTCGCCCCGGTTGGCGATCCAGGCGTTGTTGAACAGCGTGCTCGCGCCGGCGTTACGCGCCGGACCCCAGCCGTCGTTCCAGGCCAGGAAGTAGGACGTCTTCGGGTAGCTCTGCTGGAACGCGGTGATCCAGCGCCCGTAGTCGAACGAGCCCTGGCTGTCCGGCCCGATCTCGGCGAACGCGAACGGCTTGCCCAGCCCGACCAGCTCGGAGTACGCGGACTGGATGCCGGAGACCTGCGGGTTGTCGTCGTACGCGTCCATCCCGACGACGTCCACGTAGGAGGCGCCCGGGTAGTAGGCGGTGCGGTTGCCGCGACTGAAGTCGGCGGAGTAGACCCAGAGCAGGTTGTCCAGCCCCTTGGTGCCGGTGAGGTACCCGTACATCTGCTGCCAGACCTGCTTGAACGTGTTCTGGTCGCGGTTGCCCCACCAGAACCAGTCGCCGTTGACCTCGTGGAACGGCCGGAACAGCACCGGAACGCCGGCGTTCTCCAGGTCCTGGAGGCCGGCGGCCATCTTGTCCTGGAGCTGCCGCCAGCGGGCGCCGGCCGCGGTGGACGGGTTGAGCAGGTCGGCGAAGTTGCCCATCGGGGTGTTCAGGCCGCCGCCGTTGGCGTTGGCCGGGCTGGGCAGGTGCACGCTGATGGTGACCAGGCCGCCGTTCGCCGACCAGGACTTCAGCGACGAGTTGCAGGAGTAGTCGACAAGTGCGGTGATGTCGCTGTTGGTCGCCCAGCCGGAGCCGTAGTCGCAGCTGAGGATCGCCGGGTACTGCCCGGTGGCGGACCGCAGCTCCTCGGTCTGGTTGAGCGAGAAGCCGCTGTTGCTGTAGCCGCCGAAGAAGCCGGAGGCGATCCGGTTGCTGCTCCGGTTGGGCAGGTGGGCGAGCCAGTTGAGCACGTTGCGGGTGGCGGTGGAGGCGTTGGCGTTGACCGGGGAGACGGTGTGCGCGTCGGCCGGGGTGACGACGCTGAGCGCGGTGACGGCGGCCAGGACGGTGGCGGCGGCGGTCGACGCGAGGCGGAACCTGCTGCTTCGCATGGGTCACCTCTTCGGTTCGTGGAGGGCGGTGGTGTGGCAGCCACCAGTGCACTACTGAACCGATTAAGTTTCAAGCATGTGAATGAATTGATACGACTACTCGTCGTGATGCTCCGGCGGTCCCCCGTGCGTCCAGGGCGTCTCCTCCGGCGCCGGGAACGCGCCGCCCGGCAGGAAACCGTCCGACAGGCTGGTCAGGCAGATCCGCTCCCCCACCTCGGGCACGCTGCCCGCCGGGGCGGTCAGTCCCCGGCCCATCCCGCCGGAGAGTTCCAGCACCACCTCGGTCTTGCCGTCCGCGCCCGGGGTCAGGAAGACGACGGTGGCCTTCTGCCCCGGGCGGGCCGGCGACCACACCGTCGCACCCACCGGCATCGGCACCGGCTCGGTGGTCACCACCTGGATCCGGGGACGCAGCACCGGCCGCCGGCCGGAGTCGTCCACTCGTTTCGGGTCGGCCAGCGTCACCTCGCCGACGAACGCCTCGCCGGCCAGCCGGTGCTCGGCCATCACCAGCGGATCGTCGTACGCCCGCTGCACCGCCCACGCGGTCGCCGCCCGTTCCAGCCGTTGCAACCGCAGCGCCGCGGCCACCGCGCCGTCCCGACGCGGCTGCGGCCCGCCACCGGCGTCGACGTGCT
>NZ_CADEAU010000296.1 GCF_902825405.1 Micromonospora maritima
GTGCCGGACCACGTCGACCGGCGGCACGATCTCGCCGCTGACGATGTTGTCGGTGACATCGAGCAGCGCGGAGATGAACTCCTTGTAGCAGGCCACCGCGACGTGCCGCGGCTGCACCGGGACCACCGCGTCGGCGGCGGCGAACTCCTCGTCGGTGGGTCGCCGGTCCACGCCCATGGCCGGCGGGGCGCCGACGCCCGGACGCGGGTGGAAGACCGTCCCGATCTCGTAGATCGCCACGTCCCGCTGGCCCCGGCCCACGTTGCGCCTCACGATGCCCAGCAGCGGGCCGAGCAGCATGGTGCGCAGCAGCGGCTCCTCCTCGGACAGCGGGTTGGCCAGCCGCACCGCGGGCCGGCGCGGGTCGTCGGCCGGCAGGCCGAGCTGGTCGGCCAGCTCCGGGGCCACGAACGGCTGGGCCAGCACCTCGACCCAACCACGCTCGGCCAGCGAGCGGGCCACCGCCCGGCGACGCTGCTGCTGCGCGGTCAAGCCCCGACCGGCCGGCGCGGTGGGCAGCACCGACGGCACCCGGTCGTACCCGTCGAGGCGGACCACCTCCTCCACCAGGTCGGCCGGGTCGGTCAGGTCGGGCCGCCAGCTCGGCGGCATGACGGTGAGCACCTCCCCCACGCCGGACGCGGCCACCCCGGCGGCACCCGGGTCCTCGCCGAGCCGGTCGCCGCCGCGCGTCACCACGCACCCGACCTGCTCCAGCAGCTCCACCACCCGGTCCGGCGGGTACGTGACGCCGATCCGGCGCGACGGCAGGTCCACCGGCAGCGTGACGGGCGTCCGGGGCCGGACGTGGTCGAGGTCGAGCACCTCGGCGCCGGCGGCGCCGCCGGCCAGGTCGGTGAGCAGCCGGACCGCCTTGTCCAGCGCGACCAGCGGCAGCGTCGGGTCGACGCCCCGCTCCCAGCGCTTGGCGGCCTCGCTGAACAGCTTGTGCCGCCGGGCGGTACGGCCGACCGTGGCCGGATCCCAGTGCGCCGCCTCGAAGAGCACGTTCGTGGTGGAGGCGAGCACCTCGCTGGTCTCGCCGCCCATCACCGCCGCCAGCGAGATCGGACCCGTGTCGTCGCAGATCACCAGGTCCTCGGCGGACAGGGTCCGGTTCACCCCGTCCAGCGTGGTCAGCTTCTCCCCCGCCTCGGCGCGGCGCACCACGAGCGTGCCGGCGATCCGGTCCACGTCGAAGGCGTGCATCGGCTGGCCGAGTTCGAGCATCAGGTAGTTGGTGATGTCGACGGGCAGCGAGATGCTGCGCACGCCGGCCACCGTGAGCCGCTGCCGCATCCAGCCGGGCGTCTCGACGGTCGGGTCGACGCCGCGCACCATCCGCGCCGCGTACCGGTCGCAGCCGACCGGGTCGCGGACCTCCACCGGGTACGCCGGCGCAGCGGTCGCGCCGGGCGCGGGCGCGTCGGCCGGGTCGCGGAACGGCACGCCGAGCGCGTGCGACAGCTCCCGGGCGATACCGCGGACGCTGAGCGCGTACCCGCGGTCCGGGGTGATCTCCATCTCGACGACCACGTCGTCCAGGCCGACGATCGGCCGCGCGTCGTCGCCGGGCTGGGCCTTGACGTCCTCGGGCAGCACGATGATGCCCGAGTGGTCGTCGCCCAGGCCCAGTTCCTGCGCCGAGCAGATCATCCCGTGGGAGTTGCGCCCGTACGTCTTGCGCGCCCCGATGGCGAAGTTGCCCGGCAGCACCCCGCCCGGCAGGATCACCACGACCCGGTCGCCCTGGGCGAAGTTGCGCGCACCGCAGACGATCTCCTGCGGCTCGCCGGTGCCGTTCGCGGCGCCCACGTCCACCCGACAGAAGCGGATCGGCTTCTTGAAACCGGTCAGCTCCTCGATCTCCAGGACCTCGCCGACGACCAGCGGACCGGTGACGGTCTCCCGCAGGTCGACGATCGACTCCACCTCGATGCCGAGGTCGACCAGCGCCTGCTCCAGGTCGCCGGTGGGCAGGTCGGTCGGGAGGTCCACGTACTCCCGCAACCAACTGACAGAAACTCGCATGACTCTTCTTCCACCGTTCCCGTAGCTCAGGCGCCGAACGCGCGGGTGAACCGCACGTCGCCCTCGGCCATGTCCCGCATGTCGCTGACCCCGTGCCGGACCATCACGGTCCGGTCGATGCCCATGCCGAACGCGAATCCGGAGTAGACCTCCGGGTCGATCCCGCAGGCGCGCAGCACGCGCGGGTTGACCATGCCGCAGCCACCCCACTCGACCCACTGCGGCCCGTCCCGGTGCTCCGGGAACCAGACGTCGAACTCCGCCGACGGCTCGGTGAACGGGAAGTAGTGCGGCCGCCAGCGGGTCTTCGCGCCCGCGCCGAACATGGCCCGGGCGAAGTGGTCGAGCGTGCCGCGCAGGTGCGCCATGGTGATGCCCTTGTCCACCACCAGGCCCTCGACCTGGTGGAAGACCGGCGCGTGGGTGGCGTCGAGCTCGTCGGTGCGGTAGACCCGGCCGGGCACCACCACGTAGATCGGCGGCTTGCGGGTGAGCATGGTGCGCGCCTGCACCGGCGACGTGTGCGTGCGCAGCACGAGGCCACTGTTCTCGGGTGCGATGTGGAACGTGTCCATCAGGCCGCGCGCCGGGTGGTCGGCCGGGATGTTCAGCGCGTCGAAGTTGGTCCACTCCAGCTCGACCTCGGGGCCTTCGGCCACCTCGTAGCCCATCCCGATGAACAGGTCGCTGATCTGCTCCATCAGCACGCTCAGCGGGTGGCGGGCGCCGCGTGGCCGGCGGTCGTGCGGCAGGGTCACGTCGACCCGCTCCTCGACCAGCACCCGCTCGGCCTGCTCCCGGTCCAGGATCTCCTGCCGGGCGGCGTACGCGGACTCGATGGCGCGCCGGGCCTCGTTGACCCGCTTGCCGGCGTCGGACTTCGCGGCCGGCGGCAGCGCGCCGATCTCCCGGCGGGCCAGGGACACCGGGGACCGGTCCCCCAGGTGCGCCGGGCGCAGCGCGGTCAACGCGTCCGGGTCGGCGGCGGCGGCGAACGCCTTCTCGGCGTCGGCCACGGCCCCGGCCAGGGCGTCCGGGTCGAGCAGGGCGACCTGCTTCGGGTCGTACGGATCGTTGCGGTAGCTCATGGTGAACGGGCACTCCCTCACGGCGGCGCCGGCCCTTCCACAGGGCGGCCAGGCGAGTCTACGGACGCGCGGCTTCGCCGCAGCCCGCCGGTGGGAGTCGTGCAGGGAGGAAGGTCAGGCCTGCCGCCCGCCGACACCGGCGGGCTGGCTAAACGAACGCCGTGGCGCGTTCATGACGAGGCGGACTCCCCTGCTGTCTCTCGCGTGCCCCGGGGGACACGCAGTGCTCTCGCCGAAGAATACAGGCAGACGGCCGCCGCCGCAGCCAGATTGAGGCTCTCGGCGCGCCCGTGCAGCGGCACCCGGACCCGGGCGTCGGCGACCGTGGTCAGATCCTCCGGCAGGCCGTGCGCCTCCGAGCCGAACAGCCAGGCGGTGGGGGCGGCGAGCCGGCCGGCGTCGGCGAGGTCGTCCAGGTCGCTGTCGCCGTACCCGGTGGTGGCGAGGACCGTGAGCCCGGCGGCCCGCAGCGCCTCGACGGCGGCGAGCGGGTCGGCGGCGCGCACCACGTCGACGTGGAAGAGGCTGCCGGCGGAGGCGCGCACGCACTTGCCGTTGTAGGGGTCGACCGCCTCGCCGGCGAAGACCACCGCGCCGGCGCCGGCCGCGTCCGCGGTGCGCAGCACCGTGCCGGCGTTGCCCGGGTCGCGGATCCCGGCGAGCACCGCGACCAGGCGCGGCCCGCGCGCCAGGGCCTCGTCCATCGGTACGTGCAGGTGCCGGCAGACCGCCACCAGGCCCTGCGGCGTCACGGTCTCGGCCAGCGCGGCCAGGGCGTCGTCGGTGACCTCGGAGACCGGCACGTCGGCGCGGGCGGCGCCGGCGGCGAGGTCGGCGTACCGGTCGAGCGCCGCCGGGGTGCCGAACAACTCGACCACGGTGCCGGTGCGGGCGAGCGCCTCACGGACCGCCTGCGGCCCCTCGGCCAGGAACCGGCCGGTCTGCTCGCGGTCGCGCCGGCGCTGCAACCGGCGGGCCGCCACGACCCTCGGGGTACGCGGGGTGAACGGGCCGGGAACGGCGTCGAGGCGCCTCCCCTGCGACGGTGACTGCATGGGAGACGCCTCGATCTGCCGTACGGGTGGGTCAGGCGGCCTCGGCCGCGTACAGGTGGGTCAGGCGGCCTGGGCCGCGGCGCCACCGGTGCCCTCGGCCGCCACGGCGGCGCGGGCCAGCTCGACGATCGCCGCGAACGCGGCGGCGTCGTTGACGGCCATGTCGGCCAGGATCTTGCGGTCGACCTCGATGCCGGCCAGGCGCATGCCCTGGATCAGCCGGTTGTAGGTCAGGCCGTTGGCCCGGGCTCCGGCGTTGATCCGCTGGATCCAGAGCTGCCGGAAGTCGCCCTTGCGGTCGCGACGGTCCCGGTAGGAGTACTGCATCGAGTGCAGCACCTGCTCCTTGGCCTTGCGGTAGAGCCGGGAGCGCTGACCGCGGTAACCGCTCGCGGTCTCCAGCAGGGTACGACGCTTCTTCTGGGCGTTCACAGCCCGCTTGACGCGTGCCATCTCAACTCCTTCTTCGGTTCAGGTGGCGCGCGTCAGCGGCCGAGCAGCTTCTTGATGCGCTTGGTGTCGGCCTTGGCCAGCTCGACCGTGCCGGTCAGCCGACGGGTCTGGGTGCTGGCCTTCTTCTCCAGGTTGTGGCGGAGGCCGGCCTGCTGGGCGACGATCTTGCCCTTGCCGGTCACCTTGACCCGCTTGCCCATACCCGTGTGGCTCTTCATCTTCGGCATGTGGAACGTCTCTCCCTGTTACTGGCCGCTGGTGTCAGCGGTCGGGCCGGTCTCACCGGCTGCTGCGGTCTCGCCGGCCGCCGGGGCCTCGCCACCTGCCGGGGCTCCGGACTCCTCCGCGGCGCGGTCCCGGGGCCCACCGCGCGACGCCGTGGCGGCGACCGCGGAGGCCTTGACGGCCCGGTGCGGAGCGAGAACCATGATCATGTTTCGGCCGTCCTGCTTCGGCGCGGCCTCGACGTATCCCAGGTCCGTGATCTCGGACTCGAGCCGACGCAGGAGCCGGTAACCCAGCTCCGGGCGGCTCTGTTCGCGACCGCGGAACATGATCGTCACCTTGACCTTGTCGCCCGCCTTGAGGAACCGCACCACGTGACCCTTCTTGGTCTCGTAGTCGTGCGGGTCGATCTTCGGCCGGAGCTTCATCTCCTTGATGACGGTCTGCTGCTGGTTACGCCGCGCTTCGCGCGCCTTGAGTGCGCTCTCGTACTTGAACTTGCCGAAGTCCATGAGCTTGCACACCGGCGGGCGCGCCATCGGCGCAACCTCGACCAGGTCCAGGTCGACGTCCGCGGCCAGCTGCAGGGCGCGCTCCAGCGGGACGATGCCCACCTGCTCACCCTCGGGGCCGACCAGTCGGACCTCACGTGCCCGGATCTGCTCGTTCACGCGTGGTTCGACGCTGATGGGGCCTCCTCGAGTCGAAGTCTCGTGTGGTGCCGACTCCGCGGGCTCCCGGGCGGGAGCGACTCGGAAAGCAGAAGGCCCCGGCGTATGCCAGGGCCCACTCGACCGGTCGGCACGATCACAGGATCGCGCATCCGGGATCGGGACGTGCCCGAAACCGGGGGACCGGACCCGGACACCTGGACGGCGACTCGGGTGGGAGCGGGCGCTCCGCTTCTACGACCACCCGCGCGTCAGGGACGGGGGCAGTCTGGTCGACTCCGCAAGACTACACCCTCGGCCCAGGCCGACCCAAACCGGGCCCGCAGGTCAGCGGGGTGCCGACTGGCCGGCGGCGAGCGCGGCCAGGTGCGCCTGGTGCAGGCGGCGCAGCGCCCGGACCGCCTCGACCGCGCTCTCCTTGTCGGCGGCCTGCAGGGCGACCATCGGCAGCAGGTCGTCGTCGTGCAGCTCCAGGCTGGCCCACGGGGCGCCGCGGTCGAACCGGACCCCGCGGACGACCTCCCACGGCAGCTCGTAGGAGCTGATCACGTTGCGCACCCGCACGCCGCGGGCGTCGGCGGTCACCCGGGGACGGGTGAACAGCAGGAAACCGAGCGCGCCGAAGACCCCGAGCCCGACCATGGCGAACTGGTCGCCGCGCTGGAACGTGCCGTAGCCCTCACCCGTGGAACCGGACAACGAGGTCGCGACCAGGCTGAACACCACGAGCAGCGCGACGGCCGACGCCCAGCAGACCACCCGGACGCGGCGGGGCCGCACGGTCACCACGGAATCGCTCACCCGACCAGTCTGCCATCCGGCGCACGCTCACGTTCGGCCGCCACACGCACCGTGCCGCGCCCGCGTACCCCGGCCACCAGCACGGCCGACAGCGTGAGCACCGCGCCGGCCAGGACCGGCAGCCGGACGCCGGGGCCGCCGGGCAGCACCAGGTCGAGCAGCAGCGCCCCGCCGAGCTGCCCGGCCACCAGCGCCAGGCCGGTGCGCAGCACGCCGGCCGCACGGACGCCGACCAGCAGCGCCAGCACGATGCCGACGCCGAACAGGCCGCCGACGTAGAGCCACCACTGCGTGGGCCAGCGCGGCTGCTCGGCCAGCGTGCCGCCCAGCACCGCCACCGCGCCGATCACCGACGTGCTGACCGCGAAGTTCACCGCGAGGCCGGCGGCCGGGCCGACGGACGCGGCGACCCGGCCGTTGAGCGCGGACTGCCCGGCCACCGCCAGCCCGCCCACGACGCAGAGCAGCAC
>NZ_CADEAU010000297.1 GCF_902825405.1 Micromonospora maritima
GCTCTTCCGATCTGGCGGTGCGGCCGGGGCCACGTCGCCGACGCCGACGCCGGCGCCGGAGCCGGGTCAGGACGACGAGCGGGTGTCCAACCCGGCGGTGAAGGCGCGGCAGGCACCGTAGTCGGGCAGCAGGCCCGCGACGCGCGCCTCGGCCAGGCTGGGCGCGGCCGCGTCCCGGTCGGAGAGCAGCGGCGTCCCCGCCGGCCAGTCGATCGCGAGGTCCGGGTCCAGCGGGTGCACGGCGTGCTCCGCCGCCGGCCGGTACGTGGTGGAGCAGAGATAGCTCAGCGTGGCGTCGTCGGTCAGCGCGCAGAACCCGTGCCCCAGGCCCTCGCCGAGGTAGACCGCCCGCCGGTCGACGTCGTCCAGGCGGACCGCCTCCCAGCGGCCGAAGGTCGGTGAGCCCACCCGGACGTCCACGATCACGTCGACGACGGCCCCGCGGACGCAGGTCACGTACTTCGCCTGGCCGGGCGGGACGTCGGCGAAGTGGATGCCGCGCACCACGCCCCGCGCGGACACCGAGAGGTTGCCCTGGGCGAGCCGCAGCGGGTGCCCGACCGCCTCGGCGAGGCGGTCGAAGCGGTACCACTCCAGGAACAGCCCACGGGCGTCGCCGTGCTGCCGGGGCGTGACTTCCCAGGCGCCCTCGATGCCCAACGGCCGCACCTTCACGAACCGCTCCCGACGGCCGACCCCTCGGCCAGCAGCCCGAGCAGGTAGTCGCCGTATCCGCTGCGGGCCAGCGGGTGGGCCAGCGCCCGCAGCCGGTCGTCGTCGATCAGGCCGGACCGCCAGACCACCTCCTCGACACAGCCGATCTTCATGCCCTGCCGCTCCTCGATCACCCGGACGAACTCGGCGGCCTGCATCATCGAGGTGAACGTGCCGGTGTCCAGCCAGGCCGTGCCCCGGTCCAACACGGTCACGGACAGCTCGCCCCACTCGCGGTAGGTCTCGTTCACCGCCGTGATCTCCAACTCGCCCCGGGCGCTGGGGGTCAGCTTGCCGGCGATGTCGACCACCCGGTTGTCGTAGAAGTAGAGGCCGGGCACCGCGTACCGGGACCGGGGCCGGGCCGGTTTCTCCTCGATCGACAGCACCCGGCCGGCCGCGTCGAACTCCACCACGCCGTAGTCGCCCGGGTTGGCGACCGGATACGCGAAGACCCGGGCGCCGGCCGGGTCGCCGTGCTGCGCGAGCTGCCGGCCGAGGCCGACGCCGTGGAAGATGTTGTCGCCGAGGATCAGCGCGACCGGCTCGTCGCCGACGAAGTCCGCGCCGAGCAGGAACGCCTGTGCGATGCCCTCCGGACGGGCCTGCTCCGCGTACTCCAGCCGCAGCCCCCACTGGGCGCCGTCGCCGAGCAGCCGCTCGAACTGGGCCCGGTCGTCCGGCGTCGTGATGATCAGGATCTCCCGCACCCCGGCCATCACCAGCGTGGAGAGCGGGTAGTAGACCATCGGTTTGTCGAACACCGGCATCAGTTGCTTGGAGACGGCCCGGGTGATCGGCCAGAGCCGGGAGCCGGTGCCGCCGGCGAGCAGGATTCCACGCACCCGCGGAGGGTACCGGTCGCGGCGCGGCGTGCGGGTGCCCGTCGTCGGCCCCGGTCCGTGCTGCGCTTTCGCGTAGACTCCCGGTCCCGTGAGGATCCTCGTCACCGGCGGTGCCGGCTTCATCGGGTCGGAGTACGTGCGGATGCTGCTGGGCGTGCCCGGTGGCGACGCGGCCGGGGTGGCGGACCTGGCGCCCGCCGGGGTGACCGTGCTGGACAAGCTCACCTACTCGGGCAACCCGGCCAACCTCGCGCCGGTGCGCGACGATCCCCGGCTGCGCTTCGTGCGCGGCGACATCTGCGACCCGGCGACCGTCGACGCGGTGGTTCCCGGGCACGACGTGATCGTCCACTTCGCCGCCGAGTCGCACGTGGACCGGTCCATCACCGGCGCCGCGCCGTTCGTCACCACGAACGTGCTGGGTACCCAGACCCTGCTCGACGCCGCGCTGCGCCACGGCACGCGGCGGTTCGTGCACGTCTCCACCGACGAGGTCTACGGCTCGATCGACTCCGGCTCCTGGACCGAGGACTGGCCGCTGGCGCCGAACTCCCCGTACTCGGCCTCGAAGGCCGGCTCGGACCTGCTGGCGCTCGCCTACCACCGCACCCACGGCCTGGACGTGGTGGTCACCCGCTGCTCCAACAACTACGGGCCCTACCAGTACCCGGAGAAGCTCGTCCCGCTCTTCGTCACCAACCTGCTCGACGGCGGCACCGTGCCGCTCTACGGCGACGGCGGCAACGTCCGGGACTGGCTGCACGTGCACGACCACTGCCGGGGCATCGCCCTGGTGCAGGAGAAGGGGCGGGCCGGCGAGGTCTACCACATCGGCGGCGGCACCGAACTGACCAACCGGGACCTCACCGGACGGCTGCTGGCCGCCTGCGGCGCCGGCTGGGACCGGGTGGTGCCGGTGACCGACCGCAAGGGCCACGACCGCCGCTACTCGCTGGACATCACCAGGATCAGCACCGAGCTGGGGTACGCCCCGAGCATCGACCTCGACCGGGGCCTGGCGGACACGGTGCGCTGGTACCGCGACAACCGGGCCTGGTGGGAGCCGCTGAAGACGGCGACCCACGGATGAGCCGGCTGCTCGTCACCGGCGCCGGCGGGATGCTCGGGCGGGACCTGCTGGCCGTGCTGCGGGACCGGCCGGACCTCGCCGTCACCGCCGCCACCCGCACCGACCTCGACGTCACCGACGAACGGGCGGTACGGGCGGCGGTCGCCGGGCACGACGTGGTGCTCAACGCCGCAGCCTGGACCGACGTGGACGGCGCGGAGACCCACGAGCGGGCGGCCACGGCGGTCAACGGCGACGCGGTCGCGCACCTGGCCCGGGCCTGCGCCCTGGCCGGGGCCCGGATGGTGCACGTCTCCACCGACTACGTGTTCTCCGGCGACGCCACCGAGCCGTACCCGGAGGACGCGCCGACCGGCCCGGTCAACGCGTACGGGCGCGGCAAGCTCGCCGGCGAGCGGGCGGTGACCCGGCTGCTGCCCGAGACCGGGTACGTGGTGCGCACCGCCTGGCTCTACGGCACCTCGGGCCGCAACTTCGTCACCACCGTGTTGCGGCTGGCCGCCGAGCGCGACCACCTCGACGTGGTCGACGACCAACGGGGGCAGCCGACCTGGTCGTACCGGCTCGCGCAGCGGCTCGTCGCGCTGGCCGACGCGGCGCTGGCCGGCGAGGCGGCCCCGGGGACCTACCACGGCACCGCCGCCGGTGAGACGACCTGGTACGGGCTGGCCCGCGCGGTGTTCGCCCTGCGTGGCCTCGATCCGGACCGGGTCCGCCCGACCACCGGCGACCGGTTCCCGCGCCCGGCGCCGCGTCCGAGCTACAGCGTGCTGGCCCACGGTCGGTGGGCCGCCGCGAAGCTGCCGCCGCCGGGGGACTGGCACGCCGATCTGGCCGAGGCGCTGGCCCGCTGACCGCCGAGCGGCCTCAGCGGCCGCCGCCCCGGAAGACCTCCGTCACCGTACGCAGAACGATCTTGATGTCGAGCCAGAGCGACCAGTTCTCCACGTAGTAGTTGTCGAACCGGGCGCGGTCCGAGATCGGCGTGTCCCCGCGCAGGCCGCTGACCTGCGCCAGGCCGGTGAGCCCCACCGGGACGCGGTGACGCATCGCGTAGGTGGGGTACTCCACGGAGAACTTCTCCACGAAGTAGGGCCGCTCGGGCCGTGGCCCCACCACGCTCATCTCGCCGCGCAGGATGTTCCACAGCTGGGGCAGCTCGTCGAGCGAGGTGCGCCGCATGAACCGGCCGATCGGGCCGATCCGCCGGTCGTGCGCGATCGACCAGGTGGTCTGCGACTCGTGCTCGTCGGCGGGGCGCATGGTGCGGAACTTGACGACCTGGAACGGCTCGCCGTAGCGGCCGATCCGCTCCTGCCGGAAGAAGATCCCGCGACCCCCGTCGAGGAACGTGGCGATCGCGCAGAGCAGCAGCAGCGGGCTCAGCAGGATCAGCGCGACCAGGGCGAAGAGCACGTCGGAGGCGCGCTTGACCCACCACCGTGGACCGCTCAGCGTGGTGTCACCGATCTTCACGATCGGGATGGCCCCGATGTGGTCCGGGTGGCCGCCCTGCGACCGGGAGCCCCACAGTCGCGGCACCGCCCACAGGTCGCAGCGGGAACTCGCCGGACGGAGCAACGCCTCCATCAGGTCCGACTCGGAGCAGTCCGGGTCGGCGATGACCAGGACCTCGCACTCCACCATCGTGACCAGCTTCTCGACGTCGTCGATCGTGCCGATGAGCGGCAGCGCGCCCAGGCGCGGCCGCGTCGGCGCGTCCACCGCGCCCACGAAACGCAGCCCGTACTGGGGGTAGCGACGCAGCAGCCGGGCGAGCTCCGCGCCGATCGGGCCGCCGCCGACGACGATCGCGTTGTGCTCCACCCAGCGGCGCCGCCGGGCGAGCAGGACGATCCGCGAGTTGACCGCCCGGCCGACCACCACCAGCCCGGCGGAGAGCGCGAGGCCGCGCATGAATCCGCCGAGGTAGACCACCGAGTCGTGCCGAAGGGCGGCGATGATGGCCACCACCGCGCCGGCGGCGAGCAGCCGCCCGCCGAGACTGGGCAGCTCGTCCAGGATGCTGATGTGCCGGCGGGGCCGGTAGAGCCCGCCGGTGGCGAGCAGGCCCACGGTGAGCGCCGCGTTGGACAGCGTCCCGCGCCAGTAGTCCTGGGTCAGCAGCAGCGGCGCGAGCAGGGCGGCGACGTCGATGGGCGCGGTCACCATCCAGGCCCGTAGCCGCCGGGTACGCGTGGAGGCCCGGGAGCCGGCGTACGGCAGGACCGTGGTCGTGTCCATACTGCCGGTCATCGATGTGATGTCCGGTGGCCGCGCGGCCGGATGCTCGAACGCCGGTAGGCGTGGCATGGTGGATCCTCCCCCGTGACGCCCCGGTCCTCTGCCGACGGACCCGGGGCGATCGCAGGATATGAGCGGCTGCGCCCGCCCGCCAGAGCCGCCACGGCAGTTCGACGTCCTACTTTCCGCTGACCGCCAGGATGTCCGGCACCGAGTCCCGGCGGACGGCCTCGAACAACGTCTTCGATCGGGCCGGGTCGGGGAACACCACGCTCTCGCTGCCGACCCGGCCCGTCCCCTTCACCGGGCAGGTGAAGAACGTCAGGTTTCCGCTGCGCAGGCCGCGCATCTCCATCGCCAGGTCCACCAGGGACAGCGACTTGTCGACCGCCACCGAACTCGACATGGCCCGGACGAACGAGTTGAGCTTGGCCGGGTTGGCCAGCACGCCGCCGGAGGCCGCCTTGTCCAGGATCGCCTTGATCACCTGCTGCTGGTGGCGGATGCGGGCGAAGTCGCCGTCCGGGAAGGCGTGCCGCTCCCGCGCGTAGTCGAGCGCGGCCGCGCCGTCCATGCTCTGCCGGCCCTGCTTGAACGTCCGCGTGCCGATCAGCGAGTACTTGGTGGTGAAACCCTTCTCCACATCGACCTCGACGCCGCCCAACGCGTCGATGATGTCCTTGAAGCCGGCGAAGTCCACCATGGCCACGTTGTCGATCCGGACGCCGCTGAACTTCTCCACGGTCTGCACCATCAGCGGCACGCCGCCCCAGGCGTACGCAGCGTTGATCTTCGCGTCCCGGCCGCCCCGGCCCTCCTTGGACTTCGGCACCGCCGTCCAGGTGTCCCGGGGGATCGAGATGAGTTGGGCGCTGGAACGGTCCTTCGGCAGGTGGGCCAGGATGATCGTGTCACTGCGCGACCCGCCGGTGCTCTCCGGATCGCGGGAGTCGCTGCCCAGGATCATGATGTTCATGGCGCCCTTCGCCGCGACCGGCGGCCGGGACGCCTCGGGCACGCCGGTGAACGCGTCCACCCGGTCGATCGACTTGTCGACCGACCGGTAGTAGAGCCCGCCGGCCAGGGCGCCGCCCCCGGCCAGCAGCACCAGCACGAGCAGCACGACCAACGCGATCCGGCGGCCCCGGCGACGCCGTGGGGCCCCCTCCCGCGGGCCGTCGGCGTCCACGTCGGACGTCGCGGGACGGGCGTCGGACTCGGCGAGGGGCTGGCGATCGGACATGCCGGGGATGCTACTGATTCGCGTTTCGGCGCGGTGACCCTCGTCCGGACGGCCGATGCCCACCGGTCCGCCCGGCCCGGCGGTCCCCGGCCCGGCAGACGTCGCCCCGGCGGGCCTTGCCGCGCCGCGGCGGAGGATAGATGATTGCCGAAACGACCACGTCGACCGAGGAGTCGAGATGCAGGTGATCCACCAGCCGCGGGTGGCGTGGGACACCGCCCGGGTGATCGGCGGCGCGTTCCACGACGACCGGCTGTTCGACTGGCTCCGGCACGAGTTCGACGACCTGTTCGGGCCCGCCGCCGGCGACGCGCTCGCGGAGAGTCGCGAGCGGGTCCGCCACGCCGGTGACGTCCGGGTGTCGGTCGAGACCGGCCTGTGGCGGGTCCGCCTGGAGGACGCGCTGCGGCAGCGCCCGGAGATCGCCGGCGACCTCGCCGGGATCGCCTCGGTCGCCCGCGCCCACCGGCCTTAGCTTTCGCTTAGCCCGCTTGTCCGGCGACCGGGCGGTGCGGCAGCATCGACCGGCGTGACCGACGGCAGCGCGCCTCACCCCACGTCTCCGGCCGGCGCCGAGCGATCGCCCGCCGGGTCCGGCCGCCGTCGTGCCCCGTCCCGGGCACG
>NZ_CADEAU010000298.1 GCF_902825405.1 Micromonospora maritima
GGCCGGCACCAGCGGCGGTCGCGGCGCGCGCGGACCGTTCGGCCCCGGCCGGCGTACGCCGTCCAGCAGCGAGATGCCCTTGGCCCGCCGACCGGCGGCCTTGCGCAGCATGCGCTCGGCCACCTCGGCGGTGATCCGCTCGTCCGGGTCCTTGCGCAGCAGGCCCTGGAGGACCGGCTTCAGCGGCCCGGCGTTGCGCGGCGGCGGCAGCGGCTCGGTCGCGAGCGCGGCCAGCGTGGCGATCGCGGACGGGCGCGCGAAGGGCGACTTGCCCTCGACGGCGGCGTAGAGCGTGGCGCCCAACGACCAGAGGTCGGCCTCGGGACCCGCCGTGCCGTCGCGGGCGCGCTCCGGCGAGATGTACGCGGGCGAGCCCAGCACCATGCCGGTGCGGGTCACGTTCGGGTCGCCGGGGATGGTGGCCAGGCCGAAGTCGGTGAGCACCACCCGACCGTCCTCACCGAGCAGCACGTTGCCCGGCTTGACGTCGCGGTGCATGATGCCGGCCTTGTGTGCGGCCTTCAGCGCGCCGAGCACGCCCAGGCCGACCTCGACCGCCTTGGCCACCGAGACCGGACCGTCCTCGGCGATGGTGTCCTGGAGCGACTTCGACGCGACGTATTCCATGACGATCCACGGATCGCCGTCGGTGCGCAGCACGTCGAAGATGCGGACCACGTTGACGTTGTTGAGCCGGGCGATGGCCCGCGCCTCACGCAGCGAGCGTTCCCGCATCTCGCGGCGCTCCTCCGGGGTGAGGCCGGGCGGCGGGACCAGTTCCTTGATGGCCACGTCCCGGTGCAGCACCTCGTCCCGCGCCTTCCAGACGCGGCCCATGCCACCCTGACCGAGCGGCGAGAGCAGCCGGTATCGGTCGGCGACGAGTTGGGGGAGCGCGTTCGACATCGCTGAAACCGTACCCGGCCGGTCCGACGCGCACACCGCCGGCACGCCACTGTCCGACGAAGGTCGAGTTCCGGACGCGTACCCTGGGTCCATGTCTGCCGAAGAGCCGATGTTCCGGATCGTCCGTGGCGTGCCCACCGCCGAGGAGCTGGCCGCTCTGGTCGGCGCGATCGTCGTGCGCACCCGGCCGGTCGCGGTCGCCGCGCCGGCCCCCGTCTCGCACTGGGCCCGCAGCGCCCGCCCGGCCGTCGCGGGCCCGCTCGCCGGTCCCGGCGCGTGGCGCGCCTCAGGTCTCCCCCGCTGAAACCTTCCCCGCGTACGGGACCCGTACCGGGACTGCCGGGATCCGCGTGGAGCCATTAACCTCACTCAGGGAAACCGTGCGGTGACGGGCAGGGAGGTCCGATGATCCCGGAGGACGACCGGCCAGCCGGCTGGCTGCGCGACTACGGCGGCATCGAGGCCGACATCCGACAGATGCGCGAGTTCGCCGACCGCCTGCAGGACGAGGTCACGCGCAACTACTCCCCCCACCTGTCGTACATCGCCGACGACATGAAGGCCCCGGTGCCCAACCCGGCCGACGCCTTCGTCGAGCTGGTGCAGTTCATGCAGGCCCACCACGAGACGCAGAAGGCCGCCGTCAGCGCGGTGTGGGATCTGGCGCCCGCCACCGGCCGGCTGGCCGACGCCGCCGGCCGGATCGCCGCCCACTACGGCGACGCGGACGCGTTCTCCTCGGCCCGGGTCACCGACGTGGAACGGGCGCTCGCCGGCCCGTCCACCGCCGTCGCGCGCCCGATGCCACCGCTGACCGACCCCACCACACCCGACCAGGGGCAGCAGGTGGTCCTGCCGTGATCGAACGGGGTGGCGGACGGACCACCGGGCTCACCGAGTGGCAGCTGATGGACGTCTCCAGCATGTGGGCGTGCGTGCAGGACCAGGACACCACCGGCCAGTGGAAGCAGGTGGCCGGCTGGCGCAAGGTCTGCGACCTGGCCCTGGCCCACCTCAGCCGGTTACGCGAATACCGGCGAGGGCTCGCCGAGGCGTGGCCGCCCGAGACCAACGCGGCCGCGCGAGCGTACGTCGGCGAACTGGACCAGCTCATCGAACGCGTACAGCACACCCACGACGCCGCCGCCGCGAACTACGACGCGCTGGCCGCCGCCGCACGCGCCATCGGCAGCGCCCGCGCCGAACTGCGACCGCTCTACGACGAGTACGCGACCAAGCTGCGGCAGAAGCAGGCGTACGAGGCGACGGTCGCCGACCCGAAGGCGGTGGCGGGCAGCCGGCTTCCGGAGCGGCCCCCGGTGACGGACGACGACCTGGAGCGGCTGAATGTACGGGCGCGCGGGTTGATGACGGGATTGAGCGGAGAACTCCAGCAGGCCCAGGTCATGCTTCAGCGCCCACCAGCACCTGTCAGGCCTGGGCGTCAGCCCAATGATCCCGATGCGTACGACCAGATGATTCCCACCGTTCCACCGATCATCCCGGTTGCGCTTGCCACCCCTGCTCACAGCCAGTCTGGGACTCCCCTGCCGAAAGCTCAGTCGCCTTCAAATGCCATAAACAGCAGCGGACCTATCCTTGGCGGTACTGGCACAGTAATTGCACAACCAGCGCCGGGCCCTACTACGCCAACCAACTCAGGCACCTCGGCGGCACCGGGAATGGGCGTCCAGCCAGTCGCCCCGCCAATCACAGGCGGCGGTCGCATTTGGCAAAATCGGTTGAACTCCCCCATGCCGCCGGGGCTCTCGCACGAGCGAAGCGGGCCCACTAGCCCACCGGCGAAAAATTCCCCACGCTCAGCGTTACCGAACGGCTTTATCGGAACCCCACCAAGCGCAGGAATCAGCCCAACAGCCCCGAACGGCCCGCGCCGAGTCAACCCCGTTGGCGGCGTGATCGGTGGAGGCGGCGCGGGGACCTCACCTACCGGCGGCGCGGGTTCGAGGCCGGGTGCTGGACGCTCTGCGCAACTGCCCGGTCAAGGCCTTTTCCCGGCCGGCGGGTCTCCTTCGGGAGCACCGGTCCGCGGCCAGAAAGGTCGAACTGAGGTCGGCCCTGAAACTAAGAAGGATTTGGACCCAGACCATCCTTGGGAAACAAGCCAGGGAGTTAAGCCAGTAATGCTCCCTCCCGAAGAAGAGGGACCGATCGATCCCGGCCCGGCAATCGGTCTCGACCGTTGAAGGTGATATCGCTTCTCGCAGCAGTCCTTCTTCTGTTTGGTAGCGCTGCACCCGGCAAGCAGGCCGGACCCGGAGAGTCGACCGACCCTGCAATGCGCATCCGGGCAGACCAGTGGCACCTTAGCTACCTCAACTCCGGCGAGGCAAACGCCGTAAGCACTGGGGCAGGGGTTGTAGTCGCAGTCCTAGATACGGGCGTCGACCCCCATCCGGATCTACGCACCAACTTATTGCGAGGCGTTTCAACTATTCCGGGAAATCCTGGGGACGGCTGGAGCGACGAGAACAGCCATGGAACTGGAATGGCTGGGTTGATTGCCGCACATGGCCAGGCAGGTGACAAGGGCGCCAGGGGCATCGCGCCTACTGCTCGAATCTTGCCCATTAAGTCGTCCGGCGCAGACAATACTGGACAACCAGAGGATTTAGCAAGAGGCATAGATGTCGCCGTCTCCCTGCACGCAGATGTGATCAGCATATCCAGCAGCGGCACAGCAACTCCAGAGCTAATAAGATCAATAAAGCAAGCTCTGCTAGCCAATATCGTCGTCGTCGCAGCCGCCGGGAATAGGCCTGAAGACGCCTTCGTCGGATATCCAGCGGCAGAGGAGGGCGTGATTGCAGTTGGAGGAGTCGATCGCACCGGCGCACACGCCTCAGTCTCAGTCAGCGGACCCGAAATCGATGTTGTAGCGCCTGCGGTAGACATCTACAGCACCAGCTACGGCGGTAAGTATTCGAAGGGCACCGGGACCTCCAGCGCCACCGCGATCGTGGCCGGGGCCGCCGCGCTCATCCGTTCCAAGTTCCCCGACCTCCCCGCCGCAGAGGTCGCCCACCGGCTGACCGCAACCGCCGTCGACAAGGGACCGCCCGGCCGCGACGACCAGTACGGCTACGGGGTGATCGATCTGGTCGCCGCGCTCACCGCCGACGTCCCTCCCCTCGGCTTCGAGTCGACGGGCGTCACCGCCCCGGCCTCGACCGCCGCGTCACCCGGGACCGGCGGTGGCGACGACAGCACGGCCCGAGGGCTCGCGACCCTGGGCGCGCTGCTGGCGGCGGGCGGCGCCTACCTCGTGTGGCGTCGTCGCCGACGTGCCGACGACCCACCGCCGAGGATCAGCCGGTAGCGTCGGCGGGGTGCTGAACTCCGTGCCGTTGCGCCTCGTGCTCGCCTCGCAGAGTCCCGCCCGTCGCAAGCTGCTCCAAGCCGCCGGGATCGAACCCGACGTGCTGGTCAGCGGCGTCGACGAGTCACAGGTGGTCAGCGAGCGGGCCGAGGAACTGTGTCTCGAACTGGCCCGGTTGAAGGCGCAGGCCGTGCTCAGTCGGCTGCGGTCCACGCCGGAGGAGCGCACGCTGGTGCTCGGCTGCGACTCGGTGCTCGCCTTCGACGGTGAGATTCTCGGCAAGCCGACGGACGCGGCGGACGCCGCCGGCCGCTGGCGGCGGATGCGCGGGCGCAGCGGCGTGCTGCACACCGGGCACTGCCTGATCGACGTGGTGCACGAGTCGCGCGCGGAGGCGGTCGCCTCGACGACTGTGCACTTCGCGGACATCAGCGACGAGGAGATCGCCGCGTACGTGGCGACGGGCGAGCCGCTGGCGGTGGCCGGGGCGTTCACGATCGACGGGCTGGGCGGGGCGTTCCTGACCGGCATCGAGGGTGACCCGGGCACGGTGGTGGGCCTGTCCCTGCCCCTGCTGCGCCGGCTCCTCGCCGATCTGGACCTCCGCGTCGTCGATCTGTGGACGAAGGTCGCGCCGGGGGCCAGGAGATCGAGCATCTCGGCTAACGTCCGGGCATGAGCACGAAGCCGCTGCCGCTGACCCCGGAACTGCACGCCTACCTGGTGGCCCACGGGTCCGCCCCCGACGAGGTGGTCCGCGACCTGGCCGAGGAGACCAGGGCGGCCCTTCCGGCCGAGGCGGACATGCAGGTCGCTCCGGAGCAGGCGGCGTTCCTCACCTTCCTGACCCGGCTGCTCGGGGTGCGGCACGCGGTGGAGGTGGGGACGTTCACCGGTCTCTCCTCGCTGGCGATCGCCCGGGGGCTTGCTGACGGCGGTCGCCTGACCTGCTTCGACATCTCTGCGGAGTACACCGACGTGGCCCGGCGTTACTGGGCCCGCGCCGGGGTGCAGGACCGGATCGAGCTGCGCATCGGCCCGGCTGCGGACGGGCTGCGCGAGTTGCCCCGGGAGCGTCACCTCGACTTCGCGTTCATCGACGCGGACAAGGTCGGCTACCCGGTCTACTGGGACGAACTGGTGCCGCGGATGCGTCCCGGCGCGGTGATCGCGGTGGACAATACGCTCCGGGCCGGCCGGGTGCTCGCCCCACGCAACGCGGACGACCGGGCGATCGCCGCGTTCAACGACGAGGTGCTCGCCGATGCCCGCGTCGAGGCCGTGATGCTGCCGATCGCCGACGGGGTCACGCTCGCCCGGGTGCGCTGAACCAGTTCGCCGAGGTGGCGGTGTCCAGGCACGCCGGATGCCGCCACCTCGGCGACGTGGAGTCGATCAGGCGGGCGCCACACCGGGGGCCAGGGCCCGGCCCAGCCGCACGGTCAGCAGCGCGGCCACCGCGATGAACGCGGGCAGCAGCAGGAAGGCCAGGTGCGGGCCCACGCCGTCGGCCACCCAGCCGAGCACGACCGGCGCGATCCCGAAACCGACAGCCATCGAGTACGACGACCAGCCCGCCGCCCGGTCGGTGGCCGTACCGGCGGCCGTGAGCGCGATGGAGATCGCCAGCGGGTAGTGCAGGGCGTTGCCCAGCCCGAGCACGACCAGGCCGGTGACCGCCAGCCAGCCGATCGGGCTGGCCCAGAACAGGGTGAAGCCGGCGAGCGAGACGGTGAGTGCGCCGAGCAGCAACGGCACCGGGGGCCAGCGCAGCGCGGCCCGGCCGCCGACGGCCCGGCCGGCGAACATGCCGCAGACGATCGCCGCGACGGCCGCCGACGCCCCGCCGGCACTCAGTCCGGCATGGTCGCGGAGCACGTCGGCGGTCCAGAGCGACAGGCAGACCTCGATCGAGCCGGTGACCGCCATCAGGACCCAGGCGATCCAGTACGCCCGGGGCAGCCGTGCCGCCGCCGCCCGCGTGTCGGTGGCGAGATCGGGGCGAACTCCGCGCGAACGACGTTCCGCCACGGTCCCGTCCGACCGGGAACCGAGGGGAGCGACCGCTGCGGCGACGGGCACGGGGGCGGCGGCAGCCGCGGTAGCGGGAGCGCCGTGCGGCAGGCGTACCCGGAAGGTCAGCGCGGCGAGCGCGACAAGCGTGATCAGCCCGACCTCGACGGCCGTCACCGGCCGCCAGCCGAGGCCGGCGTCCACCGTGACGCCGATGGTCAGCGGTGCCAGGATGCCCATGCCGGCGCAGACGGCGTTGGCCTCGGTGAGCGCGGCGGGCGCGGCCGGCCCGTGCCGGGCGGTGAGCACCACGTTGACGCCGCTGATGACCATCATGCCGAAGGTGGCGACGACCGCCACGGCGGCGATGGTGGCGGGCAGCGGGCGGAGCACGCCGAGCGCGGTGACGCCGGCGGCCACGCCGGCGAGGCCGAGCCAGACGGCCGGGCCGCGGCCGTAGCGGCGGGC
>NZ_CADEAU010000299.1 GCF_902825405.1 Micromonospora maritima
GGCCACAGCCAGGGCGGCGCGGCCGCGCTGGCCGCCGCCGCCCTCGCGCCCCGGGTCCGCGCCGCGGTCGTCCACGTCCCGTTCCTCTGCGACGTGCCGCGCGCGGTGACGCTCACCGACGCGACGCCCTACCGGGAGATCCGGGACTACCTGGCCGTGCACCGCGACCGGGAGGAACAGGTGCTGCGCACCGTCGGCTACGTCGACGGGGTGGCCTTCGCCCGCCGCGCGAGGGTGCCCGCCCGCTTCTCCGTCGCGCTGATGGACGACATCGTCCCGCCGTCGACGGTCTACGCCGCCTACCACGACTACCGGGGCGACAAGGAGCTGGCGGTGTGGCGGTGGAACGGCCACGAGGCGGGCGGCGTCGACGACGACGCGGCCGCGCTGGACTTCCTCCGCGCCACCCTGGCCGGCTGAGCTCCTGTCGTTCCCGGCCCGGCGGCCGGGCCGGGCTGGTAGACACGGCAGGGTGGGCACCGGCAGACGCGCGGCGACGGTCCTGGTCGTCGCGGCCGTGGCGCTGGCGGCCGGGGCGCTGCTGCGGCACCCGGCCGGGTTCGTGCTGCTGGCGGTGGCGTTCGCCGCGTTCCAGCTGGCCACCGTGCTGGCCGACGTCCGGCTCCAGGCCCGGATCAGCGGTTCCGCGCGGGCCACGGTCACCTCGCTGGCCGGGATGGCCACCGATCTGACCATCGTCGTGTTCTACGGCGGGTACGGGCTGCTCGCCGGCGCGGTGGGCAATCCGGTCGCGTTCGCGGTGGCCGTGCTGCCCTATCTGCTGGTGGCGCTCTGGCTGCTCGCCGGACGGGGGTGAGTTGCCGGAAAACGGACTAATCATCGCATTCAGGATTACGGTGGGTCCGGACACGACCGACCGCGGGGAGACGATAGCGGTGACGTTGGAAGCAGAGCGCACCCTGCGCGACGAGGACCTGACCGGGCTGGCGGAGCTGGCCGCCCAACTGCGGGTGGACGCGATCCGGTGCACGACGATGGCCGGCTCCGGGCACCCCACCTCCAGCCTCTCCGCCGCCGACCTGCTCGCGGTGCTCGTCGCCCGGCACCTGCGCTACGACTGGTCCTACCCGGGCAACCCCGGCAACGACCACCTGATCTTCTCCAAGGGGCACGCCTCACCGCTGCTCTACGCGGTGTTCCGGGCGACCGGCGCGATCAGCGAGCAGGAGCTGCTGGAGACGTACCGCCGGTCCGGCTCGCGCCTGCAGGGCCACCCCACCCCGGTCCTGCCCTGGGTGGACGTGGCCACCGGCTCGCTCGGCCAGGGCCTGCCGGTGGGCGTCGGCGTCGCCCTCGGCGCCCAGTACCTCGACCGCTCGCCGGCCCACGTCTGGGTGCTGTGCGGCGACAGCGAGATGGCCGAGGGCTCGATCTGGGAGGCACTGGACAAGGCCGGCCACTACGGGCTGCGCGCCCTGACCGCGATCGTCGACGTCAACCGGCTCGGGCAGCGCGGCCCGACCGAGCTGGAGTGGGACCTCGACACCTACCGGCAGCGGGTCGAGGCGTTCGGCTGCCGGGCGATCGTCGTCGACGGGCACGACCTCGGCGCGGTCGACGAGGCGTACGGGCAGGCGCGGGAGGCCACCGGACCGACGGTGGTGCTGGCCCGCACCGTGAAGGGCCGGGGCGTGCCCGAGATCGAGAACGACCCGTCCTGGCACGGCAAGGCGCTCGACCCGGAGCTGGCCGACCGGGCCGTGCGGGCGCTCGGCGGACCCCGGCGGATCCGGGTCGCCGGGCCGAAGCCGCCCGCCGCGCCGCGCGCCACCCCGGCCGAGCACCGGCAACCCGAGCTGCCCCGCTGGTCGCGCGGCACGAAGGTCGCCACCCGGGACGCGTACGGCGACGCGCTGCGGGCGCTCGGGGCGGTCCGTCCGGACGTGGTCGCCCTCGACGGCGAGGTCAGCGACTCCACCCGGGCCGATCGCTTCGCCGACGCGTACCCGGACCGGTTCTTCCAGATGTTCATCGCCGAGCAGCAGCTCGCCGCCGCGGCCGTGGGCCTGGCCGTACGCGGCCGGCGGCCGTTCGCGGCGACGTTCGCCGCGTTCTGGTCCCGCGCCTACGACTTCATCCGGATGGCCGGCGTCTCCCGCGCCGACATCACGCTCGTCGGCTCGCACGCCGGGGTGGAGATCGGCCCGGACGGCCCGTCCCAGATGGGCCTGGAGGACATCGCCGCGCTGCGCGCGGTGCCCGGCTCCACCGTGCTCTGCCCCGCCGACGCGGTCTCCTGCGCGGCCCTGGTCGCCCAGCTGCCCGACCGTCCCGGCGTCAGCTACCTGCGCACCACCCGCGGCGCGTACCCGGTGCTCTACGACGACGGCGAGGAGTTCCCGGTCGGCGGCAGCCGGGTGGTCCGCGACGGCGGTGACGTGGCACTGCTCGGCGCCGGCGTCACCGTGCACGTCTGCCTCGCCGCCGCCGAGGAGCTGACCCGGGAGGGGATCGACGCCCGGGTGGTGGACCTCTACTCGATCAAACCGGTGGACCGGGAGCGCCTGCTGGAGGCCGTCCGGGAGACCGGCGGGCGGCTGGTGGTGGTGGAGGACCACTACCCGCAGGGCGGGCTGGGCTCCGCGGTGCTGGAGGAACTGGCCGACCTGGGCGCGCCGGCACGCGTCCGCCACCTGGCGGTACGCGGGTTGCCCGGCTCCGGCACACCCACCCAGCAGCTGGACCGCGCCGGGATCGGCGTGCACGCGGTCGTCTCGGCCGCGCGCGCCCTGGCCTGACCCGGGTTTGGCCTGGTCGGGGGCGGGTAGCCACGCTGCCGCCGACGGGAGGACCGACGATGGCCGAACCGGAGTTCTACGCGCGGGTGTCCGCCCGGGCGGGCGTGTCCGAGGCGTCCGCCCGCGCCCTGACCGAGGCGACACTGCGGACGCTCGCCGAGCGGATCAGCGGCGGCGAGGCCGCCGACCTGAGCGAGCACGTGGCCCACGAGCTGCGCCCGCTGCTGGCCCGGGCGCGGACCGAGGACCCGCAGGTCTTCGGGTACGACGAGTTCCTGCGCCGGATCGCCGAGCGGGCCGGCGCGACCGCGGCCGACGCCGAGCGCGGCGCGCGTGCGGTGCTGCAGGCCCTGCACCGGGTGGTCGGGCCCGCGGAGTTCAACCGGGCGATGGCCCAGCTGCCCCGGGAGATCGGCGAACTCGCCCAGCCCGCCCCACGCGTGTAAGGAGGGGGCCCCGCTTGAGGTCCTGTGCCTGCTTGCCACCCGGATCGGTTCCTGTCCGGATCGGTCCTGTCCGCCGTTCGCTCCGGTCGCTCGGCGGGTAGGAAGGTGCCCTTCTTGACCTCCGGCGGCCGGTGGGCAGGTCAGCGGCTGAGCGTGATCCAGTAGCGGCGGACCCGGACGTGCCCGGTGTCGAGGATTCCCTGGAACACGCCGCCCTGGCTCTCGATGGTGCGCGCCGAGGCGATGTTGTCCTCCAGGCAGGGAATGAGCACCCGGTGCAGACCCAGCACGGTGCGGGCCTCGCGGAGCATCTCGCCCAGGGCCCAGCTCGCCAGGCCGCGGCGGCGCGCGGAGGGACGGACGCCGTAGCCGATCTGGCCCAGGTCGTCGTCCTGCCAGTGCCGCATCGCGATACCCCCGAGCACCTGCCCGTCCTCGACGATCCACCGGCAGGAGGCGTGCCGCTCGTCCGGGCATGGCGCCCCGGCCCCGTGGTCGAGCCGGACACTCCGCCGCACCCAGTCGGCGAAGCCGTCGGGCGAGTCCAGGTCGTCTTCGGGGCCGATGCCGAAGCCGTCCTCGTGCAGACCGGGTCCCCAGTCTTCGCGGCAGTCCTGGAAGGCGGCATACAGGCTGGTGGTGGGCGATATCAGAGTTGGCATGCGAGCCACCGTAGCCATGGTCCGGGCCTCCGGCGATCCCCTCGAGTTCACTGTGGATCATGCCCGCAGGGCGTCTCTGCCTTCGGCGAGGCCGTTTGCTTGGGGGGAGTACGCGTGTGCTCGCCCGGGCGGCCCCCGGGGGTCTCAGGGTGGGTGATCGACCACTTGCGAAGCAGTGCACCCCGGGGCGCGGGGGCTGAGCATGAGCGAAGTGAGTGATCTGCATCACAAAGCGGTCGCGGCACCGTCGGCGGGTGCCGCAACCACTGCCGTCACCGTGAGTGTTCGGCGCGCTCCGTCGGGGGACCACCGGCGGAGAGCGGATGGACCGCCAGGCGCAGTTCCGCGGCCCCGATCGGGCGAGCCGGGAACGCACAGCGGCGAGCAGGCCGCCGCCGACCACGTGCCGGACGTGCTCGGCGGCGCTGCACCGACCGCGACGCAAGGATCGCGGACTTCCATCTGTGCCTGGCAGCCGCCCTGGTCACCGTACGTCAACTCATCCGTCGCGCCCGAACCCTCTACCGCTGGGACACTCGCCCCACCACCCGACGCCTCAACTGACACCTCCTGCCGGTCGCTCCTGACGTTTCCGGTGGAGGCGGGCCCCCTCTTGACGCACCTGCCCGGACATCAGCCGGCCAGGTGCAGGAACGACCACTGGTGGCCGTCGGGATCCCGGAAGCCGCGCATGGCGAGGTGGCCGAGGTCCTGGATCGGCCCGAGCGCGGTGCCGCCCGCGGCGACCGCGCGCTCGACGAGCGCGTCGACCTGCTCGCGCCGGTCCACCCCGAGGCCCACGATCACCTCCCGGGCGGTCGCGGTGTCGCAGACGTCGGCGCCGGCGAAGGCGGCGAAGGCGTCGGGCAGGTGCAGGACCAGGTGCGTGGTCGCGCCGAAGCTGAGCTGCGCGCTCCGCGCGTCCGGCGGCCGGGGCGCGGCGACGAACCCGAGGGCGGTGAAGAACCCCACCGCGGCGTCGAGGTCGCGCACCGGGAGGTTGACGAAGGTCGCGCCGGTCATCGGGCCGCCCCCCGCTCCAGCAGCGCCTTGAGCGCGGCCAGGCGCTCCCGCCAGTACGCCTTGAGCCGTTCCGCCTCGCCGGCGTCGGCCAGCTTCTCGTGCAGCAGGGCCACCCGTGACTTCGCCGGGCCGACCGAGGTCAGGCCCACCACGATCCGGCTCGGCCCACCGGCCCAGTCCGCCCGGAACGTCTTCGGCGCCGTGGCGGTACGCACCCGCACCTCGACGTCGGGCAGCCAGCGCCGCCGGGCCGCCTCGTCGGCGAACGCGTGGAACAGCGTCTCCACCGGCACGGCGACGGTCCGGCTGCCGCCGGCCTCGAAGCCGCCGCCCCGCCGCTGACCCGGCGCGCGCAGCCCGCGTGCCTGCTCGTAGCCGACGGTGACGGTCTGCGCCCACCAGCCCGGAATCCCGTGGGTGTCGACGAGCCACCGGGCGGTCTCGGTGTGGGTCCGGTCGACCGCGCCCCACGCGTCGAGCCGGTCGAACCAGCCGGCCCAGTCCTGTCCGGTCCGCTCGCGCAGCAGCGCGTCGGAGATGCGGTCCTGCTGGGTTCGCCCACCGGTCGGGGCCACCTCCGGGGTGGGGGAGGGCTCGGCTCGGGCGAGCAACTGCCGGCGGGCGGTGGTGTAGCTCTCGCCGGTCTTGTCCATCCGGGTGCGTACCCGGGACTTGAAGGACTTCTGACGGGTCATCGCGCGCTCCCTGTCACGACCCGGTCGGGGAACCCACGCTTCCGGCGACCGTGCCGTGCGGCTGCCGCGCGGTGGTCAGGTGTCGCGTCCCGAGGGCTCGAAGCCCCCTTTGCCTCCGCGGGCCGGTGGCGTGAGCACCGGAAAGGAGGTGGGGCGCGGGACCGCGCCGACCCTCAGTGTAGGCCTCGTCGCCCCGCCGCGGGGGGCCGGCGCGCCGACACGCGTCACTCCGGCAGCGCGTCGAGGTAGACCCAGCGGCCGTCCTCCCGGGCGAACCGGCTGTGCTCGGTGAGCACGCCGGCCCGGCCGCCCTCGGTGTAGTGGGCCCGGAAGCGGACCGTCCCGGTGCTGTCGAACAGGCCGCCCCGTGCGGTCTCCAGCACCTCCAGGCGGGTCCAGCGGGTGCCCGGCTCCAGCGCCAACCGGGCCGGCCGGGTGCGGGAGTGCCAGCTGTGCCGCAGGTAGTCGGCGTCACCGCGGGCGAACGCGCTGAACCGCGAGCGCATCAGTGCCTCCGCGGTGGCCGCGGTCGCGACGCCCCGGTGCACCGGCGCGCAGCAGTCCTCGTACGGCCGGCCCGACCCGCACGGGCAGGCCGCGTTCTGCTGTCCCATCCGACGATTCTCGCCCGCCGCGTCGCGGCGCGCGGACGGCCCCCCGGCCGGACGGGCGGACGTGCACGCCGCGCGGGGCAGCGCACGAGGCGAAGGCGCACTAGTCTCCACGGACCATGAGCGCGAGCCCGACCCAGCGCGACCTCGACCCGGAACGGGTGGGCCGCTACCTGGCCGCCTCCCTCGGCCGGGCCGGCGAGGTGGTCGACTGCGGGCCGTTGACCGGTGGCGGCTTCGCCGCGGTGTGGTGGGTCCGTCTGGCCGACGGCCGCGACGTGGTGCTCAAGGTCGGACCGCCGCCGGACGTGCCGCTGCTGCGCTACGAGACGGACATGATCGGCGCGGAGGCGCGTTACCTGCGCCTGGTGGCCGCCCGCGCGCCGGCGGTGCCGGTGCCGGCGCTGCTGCACCACGGCCGCCACCCCGAGCTGGGCGACTGGCTGCTCACCGCACGGCTGCCCGGCCGTACCCTGTCGGACCTGAGATCGGAAGAGCACACGTCTGAACTCCAGTCACTC
>NZ_CADEAU010000300.1 GCF_902825405.1 Micromonospora maritima
CTTCCGATCTTGCGCGATCGGTTGCGGCGGGGTGGGCGGCGGAACGGTCCGCACGGACGCGCCGATCAGCCCGGCACCCACCATGGCGAGCAGGACGACGACGGCCGCGCCGGCGGCACGCCACGGTCTCCCGTGACGGCCGCCGGCCCGGGTCGTCGTCCGGTCAGACCAGGCCACCGGCCCGCCGCCGGCGCAGCAGCACCAGGCCGCCCAGCGCCGCGGCGCCGATCATGCCCGCGCCACCGGTGGCGAGACCGCGGTCCACGCCGGTCGTGGCCATGCCACCGTCACCGCCGTCGACGCCACCGCGGGGCAGGACCACCAGCTCGCCCTCGCCGCAGGAGCCCCTGAGCTCGTAGCGGCCCGGGCGGGCGTGCTCGGAGACGGTGGCCTCGCCGTAGTAGACGAAGTCCTTCCCGTGCTCCCAGCCGGCCTCGTCGCCGCCCCGGCCGTACTCGTCTCCGCCGTGGCTGTACTCGTCGCCGCCCCGGCCGTACTCGTCGCCGCCCCGGCTGTACTCGTCGCCGCCCCGGCCGTACTCGTCCCCGGACTGCCAGTCCTTGCCGTGGTCGTCCTTGCTGTAGTCGTCCTTGCTGTAGTCGTCCTTGCCGTCCTGCCAGGCACCGTGCTCGTCCTTGACGTCCCGGCCGTGCCCGTCCTTGCCGTCCTTGCCGTGCTCGTCCATCGCCCAGTCGGCGGCGTCCCGGCCCGGCTGTTCCTTCTCCCAGCCCGGTTCGGCGTCCTGGCCGTACTCCTCGTGGCCCTTCCAGTCGGCCTGGTCGCCGTGGTCGGCGACCACACCGCCGCCCATGCCACCGGGCTGGCCGCCCGGCTGCGGCACGTCGGCCGGCGGCTGCGGCATGCCGTTGCCACCCGGGCCGTGTTCGTCCTTGCCGTGCTCGTCCTTGCCCTGGTCGCCCTTGCCGTGCTCGTCCTTGCCCTGGTCGCCCTTGCCGTGTTCGTCCTTGCCCTCGGGGCCCTTGCCGTGGTCGTCGCGACCGTGCTCGTCCTTGCCGTCGGGACCCTGGTCGGCGTCCCAACCCCCGTCGGACCAGTCGCCGCCCTTGTCGGACCAGTCGCCGTGCTCGCCGTCGCGGGCCGGGTGGAGGTCGACCTTGCCTGTCACCTTCGACCAGACGGAGGCGTGCTCCTGGGGCTCGGAGCAGATCTCGAGCAGTTCGACGGTGTCACCCGCCTTGACCACGTGCGGCTTGGCGATGACCTTCCCCTCGTCGTGTCCGCCCGCGTAGGCCATCCCGGGGGTGAACACGAGAAGGCCCGCGCCGCCCAGAGCGGCACCTGCGACGACCTTCCCGAGCATCTTCTTAGCCATGACCAGCGTCACTCCATCCCTCTTCGTCCTGAGCCCGACGTCGGTCGAGCTACCGCCGACGTTAGACCTTTTCGCGACTTATTCGGGGAAAGATTCGTTTTTAGGAGTTTGCCGATGATGTACCGATGCTGGTGCTAAGTCGGCCGAGGCCCGGTGTGCGTCCCTCCGCGCCCGCCGCGCCCACTCCGCCCCTTCGCCCCACTCTCGAGCGGTCGGAGGAGCGTGGTGCGGCGTGGCCCGGGGTGGTGCCGGGTAGGGTCGGGGAGCGTATCGAGGCATTGCCATGGAAGCGCTCCCATGCAAGAATCGCTGCACGCGGTTCGGGGAGCCACACCGCGAGCTGAGGCGTCGAGGGCAACCGGTACCCACCGGACGACGTCGGCTCCCATCGACCGGTCCTGCGGACCGGTCGGCACCACCACCACCTCACGCCCGTCCGGGTCGGGCGTCCCCCGAAGAAACCCGTGGCGCGCACGGCCGTTCCCGCAGGACGACCGCCGCCGCCATTCCGCCGGGCCGTTCGCGGATCCGGTCTCGCCCAAGGAGATCAGTGGCATGAATCTGTGGAGAAGGCTGTCCGGCCGGAGCCGGACGCTCGCGCTCACCGGCGCCGGCGTCCTCGTGGCCGGCGGGCTGGTGACCCTCCCGGTCACCGCGGCTCAGGCCGCGACCCAGTGCAGCGTGGACTACACCACCAGCGACTGGCCCGGTGGCTTCACGGCCACCGTCGTCATCAAGAACCTCGGTGACCCGGTCAGTTCGTGGAACCTCGGCTTCACCTTCCCGAACAGCTCGCAGCGCGTGCAGCAGGGCTGGTCGGCGAAGTGGTCGCAGACCGGCCAGAACGTGACCGCGCAGAACGAGTCGTACAACGGGTCGCTGGCCACCGGCGCCAGCACCAGCATCGGCTTCAACGGCGCCTGGAGCGGCAGCAACCCGAAGCCGACCCAGTTCACCCTCAACGGCACGGTCTGCAACGGCGGCACGCCGCCCACCACGACCCCGCCGACCACCACGCCCCCGACGACGACGCCGCCGACCACGACGCCGCCGACCACGACGCCGCCGACCACGACCCCGCCGACCACGACCCCGCCGGGGCAGAAGGTCGACAACCCGTACGCCGGGGTGAAGGGGTACGTGAACCCGGAGTGGAAGGCCAAGGCCGAGTCGGTGGCCGGTGGCAACCGGGTGTCGAACAACCCGACCGCGGTCTGGCTGGACCGGATCGCCGCGATCAACGGCACCACCGGCAGCAGCTCCAACGGTTCGATGGGTGTCCGTGACCACCTGGACGCCGCGCTCGCCCAGGGCGCCGGCTACATCCAGTTCGTCATCTACAACCTGCCCGGCCGGGACTGCGCGGCGCTGGCCTCCAACGGCGAGCTGGGCCCGGACGAGCTGCCCCGCTACAAGTCCGAGTACATCGACCCGATCGCCGCGATCCAGAGCGACGCGAAGTACCAGAGCCTGCGGATCGTCAACATCATCGAGATCGACTCGCTGCCCAACCTGGTGACCAACACCTCGGGCAACCCGGGCGGCACCGCGATGTGCGACACGGTCAAGGCCAACGGCGCCTACGTCAACGGCGTGGGCTACGCGCTGGCCAAGCTCGGCGCGATCGGCAACGTCTACAACTACATCGACGCCGCGCACCACGGCTGGATCGGCTGGGACAGCAACTTCGGCCCGGTCGCCGACCAGCTCAAGGCCGCCGCCGTGGCGTCCGGCAGCACGGTGCGCAACGTGCACGGCTTCATCGTGAACACGGCGAACTACTCGGCGCTCAAGGAGCCGTACGTCAAGATCACCGACTCGGTGAACGGCCAGACCGTGCGGCAGGCCAAGTGGATCGACTGGAACCAGTACGTCGACGAGCTGTCCTTCGCCCAGGCGTTCCGGCAGAAGCTGGTCTCGGTCGGCTTCGACAGCAACATCGGCATGCTGATCGACACCTCCCGCAACGGCTGGGGCGGCACGGCGCGCCCGACCGGCCCCGGCCCGCTGACCAGCGTTGACGCCTACGTCAACGGTGGTCGGGTCGACCGCCGCATCCACGCCGGCAACTGGTGCAACCAGGCCGGCGCGGGCCTCGGCGAGCGGCCGAAGGCCAACCCGGAGCCGGGCATCGACGCCTACGTGTGGGTGAAGCCCCCGGGTGAGTCGGACGGCTCCAGCAAGGAGATCCCGAACAACGAGGGCAAGGGCTTCGACCGGATGTGCGACCCGACGTACACCGGCAACGCCCGCAACGGCAACAGCCTCTCCGGCGCCCTGCCGGACGCGCCGATCTCCGGCGCGTGGTTCCCGGCCCAGTTCGCGCAGCTGATGCAGAACGCCTACCCGGCGCTCTGAGTCACCGCCGGACCACCCGCGGCGGCGGGAGTGAGGCACCGCCGCGCGGGTTCCCCGGGCCCCTGGTCGACGCCCACGTCGGCCAGGGGCCCCCGGCCGTCCGGGGTCAGGGAACCGTACGCTCGATCGCCGCCCGGCCCAGCTCGGCCAGGTCGCGGCGGGCCCGCTCGAGGTTCTCCGGGGTCATGTCCTGACCCCGGGCCCGGACCAGGTCCTCCGGCTCCCACGGCTGCTCCGCGCCGGTGCGGATGTTGTCCCCGCCGGCGCCCGTGCCGGTGCCGGTCGCGCCCGTGCCGGCCGCGTACGGGTCACCGATGAGGTCCGGCGCGCCGGTGTCGGCCACCGCGCCGTCCGGCTCGGTGAAGGTCGGGTTGTCCGGGTCGGTACCGCCGGAACGCAGCTGCGGCACCGTGCTGTCGTCGTCCACCGCCGCCGCCACCTCGGGGGTCTCCTCCAGCGGCCGCTCGCCACCGGGGTCACGATCGGTCATGCTGCTGCCCTCCTGTCCTGTGATCCCCCTGGCCTACCCGGTGCGGGCCCGGCCATGCCGACCCGGCCGCGGCCCGGCCGGATCAGGACTCGTCGCGCTGCGGCTCCGGTGCCTCGGTCGGGCTCAACCGCTGCCACAGCAGCATGAGCAGCCCGAAGACCAGCATCACCGCACCCGCCCACAGGTTGATCCGGACGCCCTGCGCCTTGTCGATCTCGGCGGAGGAGTCGAAGAGGCCCATCAGCCCGACGATCAACCCGTACACGACGAACAGCCCGCCGATCACCCGACGGATGTCGAACAGCCGGGCCGCCGCCGAGCGTGCCTCCCGGGCGTCCTCGGTCTCGTCGACGAGCGGATCGTGGGCCTCGCCGTGCTGGTAGCGGTCCTCGTTGTCTGCCATGGCGTGGGTCCCTTCCTCAGAAGACCGGGATGTAGAAGAGGGCGGCCAGGACCACGGCGACGACGCCGAGCAGCACCGGCGAGCGGTACCAGGCCGCGTCGCCGGCCAGCGAGTCGTCGGCGAGCGTGGCGTCGCTGCGGCCGTACACCAGCCCGGTCAGCTCGCTGTCGGGCTTCGGCCTGGTCAGCGGCGTGACGATCGCGGCCACCACCGCGACGGTCACGAAGGCCAGGCCGGCGCCCCAGAAGCTCTCCTCCAGGTCCGAGTTGAAGCTGATCACGCCGGTCTTGTAGAGCACGTAGGTCGCGATCGCCACCACCGTGCCGGACAGCAGCGACCAGAAGCCGGCCAGCGCGCTCATCCGGCGCCAGAACATGCCGATGATGAACGTGCCGAAGAGCGGGGCGTTGAAGACCGAGAAGAGCGCCTGGATGTAGTTCATGATGTTGCTGAAGCCGGCCGCGATGAACGCGGTGCCGATGCCGACCACCACGGCCACGACGGTGGCGATCCGGCCCACCTTCACGTAGTAGCCGTCCGGCTTGTCCCGCCGGAAGTACGCCTGCCAGATGTCGTACGTGAAGACGGTGTTGAAGCCGCTGACGTTCGCCGCCATGCCGGCCATGAACGAGGCCACCAGGCCGGTGACCGCGATGCCGAGCACGCCGTTGGGCAGCAGGTCGCGCATGAGCAGCGGGATGGCGTTGTTGTAGACCAGGTCGCCCTGGTCGGCGCCCAGCCCCTTGACCGTGATCAGGGCGATCAGGCCCGGGATCACGGTGACCACCGGGATGAGCAGCTTCGGGTACGCGGCGATGATCGGGGTACGCCGGGCGGCGCTCATGTTGCGCGCCGACAGGGCGCGCTGCACCTCGGCGAAGTTGGTGGTCCAGTAGCCGAAGGAGAGCACGAAACCGAGGCCGAAGACGATGCCCAGCCAGTGCGCGCCCAGCGGATTGTCGGTGCTGCCGGTGCCCTGCCAGGCGTGCAGGCCGGCCTCGCCGAGCTTGGACTCCCGTACCGCGTCCATCAGCCCGTTCACGCCGCCGACCTTGACCAGGCCGATCACCGTGATCGGCACCAGGCCGGCGATGATCACGAAGAACTGGAGCACCTCGTTGTAGATCGCGCCGGAGAGGCCGCCGACCGTGATGTACGCCAGCACGATCACCGCGCCGACCACGATCGCGATCCAGAGCGGCCAGCCCAGCAGCGCCTGCATGATCAGCGCCAACGCGTAGAGGTTCACGCCCGCGATCAGCACCTGGGCGACCGCGAAGCTGATCGCGTTGAGCAGGTGGGTGGGGCGGTTGAAGCGCAGCCGCAGGTACTCCGGGACGCTGCGGACCTTCGAGCCGTAGTAGAACGGCATCATCACGATGCCGAGGAAGACCATCGCCGGTACGGCGCCGATCCAGTAGTAGTGCACGGTCATGATGCCGTACTGGGCGCCGTTGGCGGCCATGCCGATGATCTCCAGTGCGCCCAGGTTCGCCGAGACGAACGCCAGGCCGGTGACCCAGGCGGGCAACGACCGCCCGGACAGGAAGAAGTCGACGCTGGTCTTGATGGCACGTCGGGCGGCGAAGCCGACCCCCAGCACCGTGACGAAGTAGAGCGCCAGGATCAGGTAGTCCAGGGCGTTCATGTTCAACCGTAGGCCGCTACCCATGCCCGATGCTCCCCTCGTGTGGGTGCGTGCTGCGCCCGCAGGTACCCCGATTGCGCGCTTTCATGCCTCCTGCGTGGTCCGCCGGGCACGACGGAGCCCCGGCCCGAGGGCGGCCGGGGCTCCGGGGCAGGTCGCGGGCGTCAGCGGCCCAGCACGCGGTCCAGGAAGTCGCGGTAGCCGCGCACGGCCACCCGGAGCTGCTCGGTGTCGGTCGAGCCGGACTCCTGCCAGGTGCCGAGCCGGGTGCGCTGCTCCCGCAACGCCGTGGCCAGCGCCTCGATCGCCTCCTCGACGAGCGACTCGGCCTCGCCGACCGCGGCGCGCGGGTCGTCCACGAAGCGCAGCTGGACGTCGCGCCAGCGGTCCCGGAAGCCCTGTGCGGCCTCCGGGGCGAACAGCGTCGCCGCGTCCGCCGGTACGGCGCCGGGCGTGGGCCGGTCCGCG
>NZ_CADEAU010000301.1 GCF_902825405.1 Micromonospora maritima
GCCGCGCCCGGCACGGTGCGGGCCCGGCGGGTGGCGCTGGCCACCAACGCGTTCCCGCCGCTGCTGCGCCGGCTGCGCGCCTGGACCGTGCCGGTCTACGACTACGCGCTGACGACCGAGCCGCTGAGCCCGGCCCAGCGGGACGCCATCGGCTGGCGCAACCGGCAGGGGCTGGCGGACACCGGCAACCAGTTCCACTACTACCGGCTGACCGCCGACGGCCGGATCCTGTTCGGCGGCTACGACGCGGTCTACCACTACGGCAACCGGGTGGCCCCCGGGTTGGAACAGCGCGAGGCCACCTTCCGCACCCTGGCCGCGCACTTCTTCACCACGTTCCCGCAACTGGACGGGCTGCGGTTCAGCCACCGCTGGGGCGGGGTCATCGACACCTGCACCCGGTTCTGCGCGTTCTTCGGCACCGCCTACGAGGGTCGGCTGGCGTACGCGGCCGGGTACACCGGGCTCGGCGTCGGCGCGACCCGCTTCGGCGCCCGCGTCACGCTCGACCTGCTCGCCGGCGCGGACACTCCACTGACCCGACTCGACCTGGTGCGACGCAAGCCACTGCCGTTCCCGCCGGAGCCGTTCCGGGCCGCCGGCATCAACCTCACCCGCTGGTCGCTCGCCCGCGCCGACGCGCGGGACGGGCGGCGCAACCTCTGGCTCCGTACTCTCGACCGCTTTGGACTGGGGTTCGACTCCTGATGCGTATCCTGCTCGTCGGCGCCGGTGGCGTCGGCTCCGCCGCCGTATCCATCGCCGCCCGCCGTACCTTCTTCGAGACCATGGTGGTCGCCGACCACGACCCGGCGCGCGCCGCCCGGGCGGTCGCCGACCACGGTGACCGGTTCGTGGCCGCCACCGTCGACGCGTCCTCCGCCGAGGCGGTCGCCGCGCTCTGCCGGGAACACCGGATCACCCACGTGTTCAACGCGGTCGACCCGCGCTTCGTCATGCCGATCTTCGACGGCGCGTTCGCGGCCGGGGCCGACTACCTCGACATGGCCATGTCGCTGTCCCGGCCACACCCCGAGCGCCCCTACGCCGAGCCCGGGATCAAGCTCGGCGACGAGCAGTTCGCCGTCGCGGACCGGTGGGCCGCCGCCGGCCGGCTGGCGCTGTGCGGCATCGGCGTCGAACCGGGCCTGTCCGACGTCTTCGCCCGCTACGCCGCCGACGAGCTGTTCACCGAGATCGACGAGATCGGGGTACGCGACGGCGCGAACCTCACCGTCGCCGGCTACGAGTTCGCCCCCTCGTTCTCGATCTGGACCACCATCGAGGAGTGCCTCAACCCGCCGGTGATCTGGGAGGCGGGGCGGGGCTGGTTCACCACCGAGCCGTTCAGCGAACCGGAGGTCTTCGACTTCCCGGCCGGCATCGGCCCGGTCGAGTGCGTCAACGTGGAGCACGAGGAGGTGCTGCTCATCCCGCGCTGGGTGCCGGCGAAGCGGGTCACGTTCAAGTACGGCCTCGGCGCGGAGTTCATCGAGGTGCTGCGCACACTGCACAAGCTCGGGCTGGACTCCACCCAGCCGGTGCGGGTGCGCGGCGTCGACGTGTCGCCGCGCGACCTGGTGGCCGCCGCGCTGCCCGACCCGGCCACGCTCGGTGACCGGATGAGTGGGAAGACGTGCGCCGGCACGTACGTGACCGGCACCGGGCCGGACGGCCGGCCCCGCCGGGTCTACCTGTACCACGTGGTCGACAACGAGTGGTCGATGGCCGAGTACGGCCACCAGGCGGTGGTCTGGCAGACCGCGGTCAACCCCGTCGTCGCGCTGGAACTGCTCGCCACCGGCGCCTGGTCCGGCGCGGGCGTGCTCGGACCCGAGGCGTTGCCACCGCGGCCCTTCCTGGACCTGCTCAGCGACTACGGTTCACCGTGGGGGATGGAGGAGCGATGACCCGGTACGGCCCGATGTACGGCCCCGACGTGACGTTCCTCGGCGTGCCGCCGTGCACCGTCGAGGAGCCGGTCACCTACGCCGACGCGGACGTGGTGATCATCGGCGCGCCGTTCGACGGGGGCACCTCGCACCGGCCGGGCACCCGGTTCGGCCCGTCCGCCATCCGGCAGGCCTGCTACCTGCCGCACGACGGCTCCCGCCCGTCGCTGGCGTTGCGCGTGGACGCGCTCAAGGACCTGTGCGTCTACGACGCCGGCGACGTGGAGATGTTCGGCGGGGACATCGAGCGTTCGCTGGCCGCGCTGGAGACCGCCGTGCACGCGGTCGCCGCCGCCGGGGCGATCCCGGTGGTGCTCGGCGGCGACCACTCCATCGCGCTGCCCGACGCGACCGGGGTGGCCCGGCACCACGGGCTCGGCCGGGTGTCGCTGGTGCACTTCGACGCGCACGCCGACACCGGCGACGTCGAGTTCGGCTCCCTGCACGGCCACGGCCAGCCGATGCGCCGGCTGATCGAGTCCGGCGCGGTACGCGGCGACCGCTTCCTCCAGATCGGCCTGCGCGGCTACTGGCCCGGCCCGGACACGCTGGCGTGGATGGCCGAGCAGCGGATGCGCTCGTACGAGATGACCGAGATCGTGGCGCGCGGGCTGGACACCTGCCTCACCGAGGCGTTCGGCATCGCGACCGACGAGTGCGAGGGCGTCTTCCTCTCCGTCGACGTGGACGTGGTCGACCCCGGCATGGCCCCCGGCACCGGCACCCCCGAACCGGGTGGGTTCACCTCGCGGCAGTTGCTCGACGCGGTCCGCCGGGTCTGCTACGAGCTGCCCGTGGTCGGCCTGGACGTGGTCGAGGTAGCCCCGCCGTACGACCACGCCGACATCACCGCGTACCTGGGCAACCGCGTGGTCCTGGAGGCGCTGTCCGCGATCGCCCGCCGCCGCCGCGACACCGCCTCGGGAACCCCCTGGAACCCCACCCAGCCCCTCCTCGACGCCCGCTGAACGCCGCCCCACCCCACCCCCACCCCCACCCGCGTCGATCTTGCACTTCCGGCCCCGGCATTACGGCTCTTTTCGGGCGTATCGAGGGCGCTAAGTGCAAGATCGCGTGCGGGTGTGTGCGGGGCTAGCACAAGGAGGGGGTTGGGGTGGGGGTTTGCACATGGGGGGTGTTGTCCACAGGGGGGTGGGTGAGGGGGGTGGGTGGGGGTGGGCGGGGCGGCATGGTGTGGCCGTGTCGACGGAGTTGTGGCGTACGCGGGAGCTGATGCGGGTGCTCACCGTGAAGCGGTTACGGACGCAGGTCCAGCGGGAGGAGCTGATCCGGGTCCGGCGCGGTGTCTACGCGCCGACGCCGTGCGACGACGAAGGCGAGCTGCGGGCACTGCTGCGGTGCCTCCCCGAGGACGCGATGCTGGCCATGCACACCGCGGCGCGTCGGCACGGTTTCGGTGTACTCCGGGAGTCCGCGGTGCACGTGCAGTTGCCGCCGAGCATCGCCAAGCCTCGGCTACCGGGTCTCGTCGTCCATCACTCCGTCCTGCCGATCCGGCCGGTGTCTGTCGGCGGGCTACCGTGCGTGCCTGCCGTCCAGTGCGCGGTCGACCTCGCCCGGGGCGTTCGCCGGATGGACGCCCTGCCGGTGCTCGACGCCGCACTCCGCTGCGGCGCCGTGACCGTCGACGACCTCATTGCGGAGTTGCCCCTGCACCGGGCCCTACGTGGAGTTCGGCAGGCGCGTGATCTCCTGCCGCGAGCAGACGGCCGATCCGAGTGCCGGCAGGAGAGCCAGTTGAGGCTGTTGCTGATCGACGGCGGGCTGCCCGCTCCGGAGCCCCAGATGTGGATCCATGACCACTGCGGCATCCCGCGCTACCGAACAGATCTGGGCTACCGCGAGCGGCGGGTGGGAATCGAGTACGACGGTCTGTCCCACCTCGACCGGGACCGCATGCGATACGACCGGGATCGGATCAACTGGTTGGACGCGAACGGATGGCGGATGCGCTACTTCACCGACCGCGACCTCTACCGACGCCCGTCCCACATCCTCGCGACCCTCCGCGCCGCCCTCACCCCGTAACCCGAGTCCCCTGAGCCCCGCGATCTTGCACTTACCTACCCGATATAAGCCCACCATTGCGACATTTCCGGGGCACAAACTGCAAGATCGCGGGGAGGGGAGAGGGAGGGAGAGGGTCAGCGGCGCGGGCAGTGGGGGCGGAGGCGTACGCGTTCGGTGGTCTCGGTGAGGGAGTTGGGCTCGACGACCAGGCGGGCGGTGGTGGTGGCCGGGCCGGGGCGGAACGTGCCGGCGTCGGCTCGGACCGTCGCGGTCCAGGTGCCGGCGGTGCGGTCGTCGGTGCACGCGCCGATCACGCCGAACCCGAAGCCGGTGACCGACCCGCGACGTACCCGCTGGTCGAGGTGCACCTCGATGTAGGCCAGGCCGCGTTCGGCGCCGCAGTCGAACCGGCCCCGCACGGTGGCGGTGTGGGCGTCCGGCTCGGCGGTGCCGAACCAGTCGACCGAGATGGTGGAAGTGGAGGTGGGGGCGGCGACGGCGGCGCCGGGAGCGAGTCCGATCGTGGCGACGGTGGCGGCCGTGGCGAGGCCGGCGGCGAGCAGGGGGTGTCGGGCCGGGCGCATGGGCGGGCTCCTGTCGGGCGGTGGTGGGATGCTGCTCCGATGTGGACGGCGTCAGCATCCCACCGCCGCGATGTCCGCGAGCTGCAAGATCTCGGACAGATCAGCCGGCCAGGTGGGAGCGGATGAGGAAGCGGACCCCCTCCGGCGCCTCCAGCGAGAAGCCACTGCCCCGGCCGGGCACCACGTCGACCGTGAGCCGGGTGTGCTGCCACAGGTCCCACTGGGCGCGCGACATCCAGAACTCCACCGGCTCGGGCACGCCGTCGACGGCCAGCGAGGCGAGCAGCACGTCCGAGCCGCCGGTGCGGAACTCGCCGGCCGGGTAGCACATCGGGGCGCTGCCGTCGCAGCAGCCGCCGGACTGGTGGAACATCAGCGGGCCGTGCTGCCCCCGCAGCGACCGGATCAGGTCGGCCGCCGCGGGGGTCAGGGTCACCGGGTCACCCATCAGAAGAAGCCCAGCTTCTGCGGCGAGTAGCTGACCAGCAGGTTCTTGGTCTGCTGGTAGTGCTCCAGCATCATCTTGTGGTTCTCCCGGCCGATGCCGGACTGCTTGTAGCCGCCGAACGCCGCGTGCGCCGGGTAGGCGTGGTAGCAGTTCGTCCACACCCGGCCGGCCTGGATCGCCCGCCCGGCCCGGTACGCGGTGGTCATGTCCCGGGTCCAGACGCCGGCGCCGAGCCCGTACAGCGTGTCGTTGGCGATCTTCACGGCGTCGTCCAGGTCGGCGAAGGAGGTCACCGACACCACCGGGCCGAAGATCTCCTCCTGGAAGATCCGCATCGAGTTGTCGCCCTCGAAGATGGTCGGCTGCACGTAGTAGCCGCCGGACAGCTCGCCGCCCAGGTCCGCCCGCTCACCGCCGGTCAGGACGCGAGCGCCCTCCTGCCGCCCGATGTCCAGGTAGGACAGGATCTTCTCCAACTGGTCGTTGGATGCCTGCGCGCCGATCATCGTCTCGGTGTCCAGCGGGTGCCCCTGGCGCACCTGACGGGTCCGGTCCACCGCGGCGGCCAGGAAGTCGGCGTAGTGGCCCTGCTGGATCAGCGCCCGGGACGGGCAGGTGCACACCTCGCCCTGGTTGAGCGCGAACATGGTGAAGCCTTCCAGTGCCTTGTCCCGGAAGTCGTCGGAGGCGGCGCTGACGTCGTCGAAGAAGATGTTCGGGCTCTTGCCGCCCAGCTCCAGCGTGACCGGTTTGATGTTCTCGCTGGCGTACTGCATGATCAGCCGCCCGGTGGTGGTCTCGCCGGTGAACGCCACCTTCGCCACCCGGGGCGAGGACGCCAGCGGCTTGCCCGCCTCGACACCGAAGCCGTTCACCACGTTCACCACGCCCGGCGGCAGCAGGTCGCCGACCAGCGAGAGCAGGTAGTGGATCGAGGCGGGCGTCTGCTCGGCCGGCTTGAGCACCACCGCGTTGCCGGCGGCCAGCGCCGGGGCGAGCTTCCAGACCGCCATCAGGATCGGGAAGTTCCACGGGATGATCTGGCCGACCACGCCCAGCGGCTCGTGGAAGTGGTAGGCCACGGTGTCGTCGTCGATCTCGCCGAGTGAGCCCTCCTGGGCCCGGATCGCGCCGGCGAAGTAGCGGAAGTGGTCGATCGCCAGCGGGATGTCGGCGGCCAGCGTCTCGCGTACCGGCTTGCCGTTCTCCCACGTCTCGGCGATGGCGAGGGACTCCAGGTTGTCCTGCATCCGGTCGGCGATCCGGTTGAGGATCAGCGACCGCTCGGCCACCGACGTGCGGCCCCACGCGTCCGCCGCGCCGTGCGCCGCGTCGAGCGCCTTCTCCACGTCCTCGGCGGTGCCCCGGGCCACCTCGCAGAAGGTCTGCCCGGTCACCGGGGTCGGGTTCTCGAAGTACTTCCCACCGTGCGGCTTCACGTACTCGCCGCCGATGTAGTGGTCGTAGCGGGACTGCCAGTGGGTGGGGGCGTCGTAGCGCGTCATGGGTACCTCCGCCGTCCGTGAGGGGTGGATGGCGGGAGGCTAGTTTCCGCGACGTTGCAGGAACGTTGCGCGCGGCAGCGCGTACTCCTCGGCGAGCTGGTGGGCCCGCGCGACGGCGAGCGGCCGGCGGGGCGCGCCCGGCGGCAGCGCCCGGGCCAGGGCC
>NZ_CADEAU010000302.1 GCF_902825405.1 Micromonospora maritima
CCTGGGCGCGCAGGCGCAGCCACAGCGACGAGACGGGCCGGGGGTACGTGGTGCCGGCGGCCTCGATCTCGGCGGTGAGCCGGAGCACCGTCGCGGTGTCGCCGCGTTCGGCGGCGGTGATCCCGCGCAGCAGCTCGACCTGCGGGTGACCCGCGCCGGCCCGGTCGAGCAGGGCGTCGGCCTCGGCGAGGCGGCCCCGCAGGAGCAGCAGGGCCCAGCGCAGGTGGTGCGCCATGAAGGCGTGGTCGGAGTGTTCCCACTCGCCGTAGCCCTCCATCTCGGCGTAGCACGACTCCGCGCCGGCGAAGTCGCCACCGAAGGCGGCGATGATGCCGCTGTCGACGGTGGCCGCCATCCGCTGGCGGGCCACGTCGCCCTCGCGGCAGCCGGTCACGAACGCGGTCAGCTCGTGCCGGAATGCCGGGTCCCCCAGCTCCAGCAGCGCGACCCAGCGCAGCGAGGTGGCCCACAGCTCGGTGTCCCGGTCGCCGCCGCGGCGGGCCACCTCCCGGATCTCGGCGGTGACCACGGCCCGTTCCCCGGCGGTGCCGAGCCCCCAGGTGGTGTCGTGACGGGCCCACAGGCTGAACGTGAGCGCCTCGTCGTCGCGGCCGTGCCGGGCGAGCGTCTCGGTGGCGGTGATGAGGTCGGTGACCAGCGCGCGGGTCGACCGTTCCGGTTCCGGTTCGCCGATCAGCCGCGCGTAGGCCTCGCGGACCAGCGCGCCGGCGTCGAGCCGGCGGCGGGTGGCCGAGTGCTGCGCGTGGGCGGTCAGCGCCACCCGGGCCAGCACGGCCGGCTCGGCCGTCCCCCGGGCCAGCGTGGCGGCGTCGACCAGCAGGTCCTCGGCCTCCCCCGGGGTGCCGGCGTGGTGCAGCAGCCCGGCCAGCTCCAGCAGCACCCGCACCCGGCGCGCGGGCTCGTCGGTGCGTTCCAGCGCACGCCGGAAGTGCCGGACCGACTCCTCCACGGCCAGCCGCCCGCTCGCGTCGCGGGCGGCGGCCAGCAGCAGGTCACCGGCGCGTACCGGGTCCAGCTCCGACCCGGCGAGCCAGGCGTGCCGGGCCAGGTCGGCGGGGATGAGCCGCCCGGCGAGCGCGTCGGAGCGGTCGACGGCCCGGACCACAGCCGCGTGCCGGGCCTGCCGCTCGTCCTCGACCAGGCCGTCGTAGAGCGTCTCCCGCACCAGGTCGTGCACGAACGCGAACCGGCCGCCGCCCCGGGCCAGCACCAGGCGGGCGGCGGCGGCCCGGTCGAGCAGCCGGTCGACCTGGGCGGCCGGGGCGGGTACGCACGCGGCGAGGACCTGACGGTGGAACTCGCGACCGAGCACGGCCGCCACGGTGAGCGCCTCGACCACCGGTGCGGGCAGTTGGTCGAGGCGTCGGCGCACCGCCTCCCGTACGCCGGGCGCGATGGTGTCGGCCAGCCCGTCGGTGTGCCAGAGCCGGGCGGTCTGCTCGACGAAGAAGGGGTTGCCGCCGGTGCGCCGGTGCACCTCGTCGACGAGGCCGGCGCCGGGCTCCCGGCCGGTGGTGCGGGTGATCAGGGCGGCCACCTCGTCGCGGCCGAGGCCGGTGAGCGTGATCGTGGTGGCCTTCGCGGTCAGCGGCAGCAGCAGCGGCCGCAGCGGGTGGTCGCCGGCGTCGACCTCGGCGTCGCGGTAGGTGCCGATCAGCAGCAGCCGCTCGAACCAGGTGTGCTGGGTGGCGAACTGGAGCAACCGCAGCGAGGCCGGGTCGGCCCAGTGGAGGTCGTCGAGGACCACCACGACCGGCCGGTGCTGGGCGACCGCGACCAGGGCGGTGGTCACCGCGTCGTGCCTGTCGAACTCCAGCCGGCCACCGTCGTCCGCCGGCCCGCTGTCGTCGGCGGGCCCGGACGGGTCGTCGGTGGCCGACCCGCCGAGCAGGGCGGCCAGCCCGGCGCCGCCGGCCTCCTGTGCGTGGGCCCAGTCGTCGGCGGAGCGGGCCAGCCGCCGCAGCACCTGCGTCCAGGGCCAGTAGTCGGGGGCGGTGTCGGACTCCCAGCAGGCACCGCCGAGCACCAGCGCCCCCCGTCGGCGGGCCTCGTCGGCGACGGCGCCGACAAGCGTGGTCTTCCCGATGCCGGGCTCGCCGGCGACCAGGACCAGGCCGCCGTGACTGGTGGTCACCCGGTCGACCTCGGCGCGCAGCAGACCCGCGGGATGCTCCCGCCCGATGATCCCCTCGCCGAACCGCGGCTCCATGACCCCCCGACGGTAGTCGACGGGTCCGACACCGCGGCGTCGCTCAGCCCATCGGCTGGCGCGCGTCGGTGACCACGTGGGAGCAGGCCGGGCAGGCCGCCGGTCCCTGCTCGGCGAACCACCGACAGGTACGCCGGATCGCGCACTTCGGCAGCGTCTCCTCGGCGGGCGGGACGGTCTCGGCGTACGAGGCGGCCATCCGGGCGCCCAGCCCGCAGTGCGAGCCGGTCCAGAAGCCGCAGGACGAGGTGACGCAGGGGCCGGCGAGCCGGACCCGGCTCTCGATCGGTTGGTCGGAGTCGACGGCCCCGGCGAGCGCCACCTCGGCCGGTACGGCCGGAGTCACGTAGGCCACCCGGCCCGCCGGAGTGATCATGCCGAGGAACACCGTGGCGTTGGACGCCGGGGTGCTCGGGCACATCCGCTCCGGCGGACCGGCCGGTCGGGCGGCGTCGGTCACCGCTGGATCCAGAATCCGATGTCGTTGATCTTCTGGCCGAGGTCCTGCGCCAGCACGCCGTCGAGCACCCAGAGCCCGTACCACTCGGGGCGCAGCTTGATGTTGCCGTGGCCGAGGGTCAGCGGGTTGGTCAGCTTGGCGTTGGCGGTGCCCAGCGCGGCCAGGCCGGCCTTCTGGATCTCGCCGGCGATCAGGGTCTGCTGGTCGGGTGTCAGGTCGACGCCGTCGACCACGAAGCGGAACTCGTTGCGGGCCATGTGCTACCTCCGGTCACTCGTACGATTCGGTGCCCAGCCCGCGACGCAGGCTGGTCCGGGTGAAGGCCGCCCAGCCGGCGTGCGAGGCGGGGTCGGCGGGTTGGCCGGCGCGGGTGAGCACCCGGCCGGCGTGCTCCGGCCAGCGGGCGGCGGTGGCCGCCGCGTCGCCCCACAGCTGTCGGCAGGCGGCGACCGCGAAGGCGATCTGCTCGGGCGTGCCGGTGAACCCGGCCGTCCCGTCGCCGACCCGGATCGTGCCGTCCGGTCGGACCCGCACGCTCGGGAAGTGGTGGTGCAGGCTGGCCAGCGTGGCCAGGTGGGCGGCGTCGCGCCGGGCGGCGGCGAAGCCGGCGTGCAGCTCGTCCTCGCGGCGGTGGCGGATCTCGTGCAGGACCAGCGCGTCGCCGGCCGGTTCGATCCGGGCGACCACGTGCACGGGCGCGCTCCAGGCGCGGGGCGAGTTCGCCGACCAGAACGCCAGCCAGGCAGCCAGCCGGGCGTGGAAGTCGGCCTGGACGGCGACCGCGGGCGCGGAGCCGTCGGGTGCGCGCAGCGCGGCGGTGGCGATCCGGTCCCGGGTGATCAGCGGCGATCCGGGACGGGCCGGCGCCGCCGACGCGGCGGTGGTGGTGGAGGCGACGGCCAAGCCGGTCAGGGTGACCGCCGAGGCCGCCGCCGCGCCGGCGAGCAGTCGCCGGCGGTCGAGCGGGTGTCCGTTGTCGTTCATCGTCGGCCCTTCGTCGACGGCAGTGCCCCGACGCTATCGACCGGAAGAGATCAGGAGAACACGCTGCGTGACGGGAGGTCGACAGGAAAGCCGGGGATTCCCGGCGGCGTGAACGGCCGTTCCTGTGCCCGATTCACGAGGCGGAGGACGGGAACCTCTCGTGCCCCAGCACGCCGAGCAGCCGCAGCTTCTCGGCGGCCTCGCTGCGGGGCGGCGCGGTGAACACCAGCAACGCCTGGGACTGGTCCTCGGTGAAGAGCACCTGGCAGTCCAGTTCGATCGGGCCGAGTTCGGGGTGGATCAGCGTCTTGTGGTCGGCGAAGCGCTGGGCCACCTCGTGCCGCTCCCACAGCTCGGCGAACTCCGGGCTCGCCGCCCGCAGCGCGCGGACCAGGTCGCCGGCGCGCGACCGGGAACCCATCGACCCGTACGCGGCGCGCAGGTTCGCGACCTGGGCCCGGCTCTGCCGCTCCCGGTCGTCCTCCGGGTAGCGGTCCCGCTCGGCCGGATCGGTGAACCACCGGTAGATCCCGCTGCGGGCCAGCCCGGTGTGGCCGGTCCGGTCGCCGAGCAGCGCCGCGGCCAGCGGGTTCTGCACGAGCGTCTCGCCCAGGTCGGACAGGACCAGGGCCGGGGTGTCGGCCAGCCGGTCCAGCACCCGCAGCAGCGCCGGCGCGACGTGCGTCGGGGTGGCCGTCCGCTCCGGCGGGCTGTGCCCGGCCACCCGGAACAGGTAGTCGCGCTCGTCCCCGGTCAGCCGCAGTGCCCGGGCCAGCGCGGCGAGCATCTGCGTGCTCGGCTGCGGCCCGCGTCGCTGCTCCAGCCGGGTGTAGTAGTCGGTGGACATCGCGGCGAGTGCGGCGACCTCCTCCCGGCGCAGGCCGGGCGCCCGGCGCCGGGCGCCCTCGGGCAGCCCGACGTCGCCGGGGCGCAGCGTCTCGCGGCGTCGGCGGAGGAAGTCGGCCAGGGCTGCACGGTCCATGATCCGAGTATCCGGCCGCCCCCGGACGCGAACCAGGGATCCCCGATCCCCCGATCAGCGATCTCTTCACCGGCCCGGTCCGGCCGGACCATGCTGGCGGCATGGACATCTCCGGAAACACGATCTTCATCCCCGGCGCCACCAGCGGGATCGGCCTCGCGCTGGCGCTCGCCCTGCGGGACCGGGGCAACACGGTGATCGTCGGCGGCCGGCGCACCGAACTGCTCGACGAGATCGCGGCGACGCACCCGGACCTGGACACCGTCGCGATCGACACCACCGACCCGGCGAGCATCGCGGCGGCCGCGGAGCGGGTGCTGGAGCGGCATCCCGACCTCAACGTCCTGGTCGCGATGGCCGGCGTCATGCGGATCGAGGACTGGCGCTCGCCGGACACGTTCCTCGCCTCGGCCGAGGAGGTGGTGACCACGAACGTGCTCGGCCCGATCCGGCTGATCGGCGCGTTCGTCGAACACCTGGCCCGGCAGGGGAACGCGACGATCGTCACCGTCTCCTCCGGCCTGGCGTTCGTGCCGCTGCGGGTGACACCGAGCTACAACGCCTCGAAGGCGGCGATCCACATGCTCAGCGAGTCGATCCGGTTGCAGTTGGCCGACACCGGCGTACGGGTGCTGGAGCTGGTGCCGCCGGCCGTGCGGACCGGGCTGCTGCCCGGCCAGGAGACCAGCGAGTTCGCCATGCCGCTGGACGAGTTCGTGACCGAGGTGGTGGCGTTGCTGGAGGCGCAGCCGGACGCCACCGAGATCCAGGTCGAGCGGGTGAAGTTCCTCCGCCACGCCGAGGCGCGCGGCGACTACGACCAGGTGGTGGCGACGCTGAACGCGGCGGACCCGCACGCCGCGACCTGAACCCGTCAGGCCCGCAGCAGGCCGGCGACCGCCCGCTGCGCGTCGACGATCGCGCCGACCGGCAGGTCGAGCACCCAGAGCGCGGCGGCCAGGTAGTCGAGGACGCGCCAGCGCTGCTCCTCGGTCAGCGGGCGGTGGTCGAGCGGGACCCCCGCCTCCCCGGTGGCCGGGGAGCGGGGGCTCCGCCGTACCACCCCGAGCGCCGCGCCCAGTCGGTCCGCGAGCACCGCGGCGAGCCGCCGGCGATCCACCCCGAGCAGGTACGGGGCCAGCTCCGCGTCGGCCGCGACCAGCCGCAGCCAGCGGTGCACCGCGTCGCGTACGGCGACCGGGCCGAGCCGGTCGCGGGGCTCACGGGAACAGGTGACCAGCTCCGTCGTCCGCACGACCAGGGGTACGGACGATCGACCCCGATCAGTTCAGCCCAGACCTTGATATCGATGGACGTCCATCTATAGGCTGGCGGCGTTCCGCTCACCCCCCACCCCAAGGAGTGTGAACCATGCGTACGCCGAAGCTGTCCCGGATCCTCGCCACCCTCGCGGCCGCGACGCTCGCGGCGCTGGGCGCGGTCGCCGTCAACCCGGCACCGGCCTCCGCCGCCGTCCGCAACGTCTGCTACAACACCAGCCAGGCCGGCCCGTTCGCCAGCTACGCGGTGCAGGCGGCGTCGATCTGGAACAACCGCACCAACAACATCAACATGGCCCAGTGCGGGTCCAACCTGATGATCTACTACACCTACGGCGGCGGGTCGTACGCCCAGCGCACCAGCCTCGGCAACGGCCGCGTGGTCATCGACTACTACCAGGCCCAGCAGTACTCGCCACTGCGCATCATGACGCACGAGATCGGCCACATCCTCGGCCTGCCGGACAACTACAACGGCAACTGCGCCATCCTGATGTCCGGCGGCAGCGCCGGCACCAGCTGCACCAACCCGTACCCCAGCTCCACCGAGGCCGCCCGGGTCGACTCGCTGTTCGGCTTCGCGGCCCGCAGCGCGACGCCCGCCCAGGTCTTCAGCGGCAGCTGGCCGGTCGCCACGGTGGTCGGCGCCGGTTCCTGACGACGCACCGGTGACGGGGTCGGCGGTTCACCGCCGGCCCCGTCCGCGCGTCCGCGCCCGCCCCGACCTGCCGCCGGGGACCGCG
>NZ_CADEAU010000303.1 GCF_902825405.1 Micromonospora maritima
ATCGCATAGCCGCCGGGGGCGCCCCAACCGCCGTCCGGGCGCTGCCGGTCGAGCAACCAGGCCAGCCGCTCGCCGTGGCCGGGCAGCCAGGGTGCCGACGCGACCAGCCGACCGGTCTCGTAGACCGAGGGCGAGGTCGGGCCCGCCGGGTCGGCCACCGGCGCGCCGGCCGGTTCACGCGCGGGTCCGGCCCGGACCTCCGGCTCCGCGGTGAGGCTCACCGCACGCCCCAGAAGTCGGTGTGGCGGTAGAACCCGGTGGTGAAGCCGAGCTGACGGGACAGGAACTCCGCCTCCCGGGGCGACTCGCCCGCCAGCTTCGCCAGCAGGACGCGGCAGTGGTCGACCTGCTCGGCGAACCGCCGCTCGACCTCCGCCGGATCGTCGACCAGCAGCAGTGCGTTGAGGTCACCCGACTCCGCGTCCCGCCGGTGCGTGCCGAGGTCGTTGACCAGCCGCAGAGCCCGCTGCACCTCGTCGCCGACCTCGATCAGCCGGTCCAGCTCGGCGGTGTCGCGCACCGATCCGGTGTGGATCCAGTGGGCCACGTTGACCACGGTGGCGGCGAGGTTGTCCGCGTTGTCGAGGTAGTCGGCGAGCGTGGGCCGGGTGGTGCGCCGCCAGGTCCACTCCCGCGCCATCGCCCGCAGCGTGCGCTCCATCGTGGCGCGCCAGCGTCCACGCAGCGCCGGGTAACCGGGCGCGGCGGCCACGTCGTCGCGCAGCTCGGCGAGGAAGCGGCCGAGCGGGTCGTCGGTGTCCACGCCGTCGAGTACGGCCAGGCAGGTGGCGGAGATCCGGTCGACCTCGGCCCGATCCGTCGCCTCGTGGTCGACCAGCCAGTCGACGGCGAAGCCCCAGAGCACCGCACGGTTGGTGACCGCCAGTTCGGCGGCGGTGTGCCAGGGGGCGCTGAACGCCATCGCCGAGGCGATGCTGCTGAACAGCGTGGCGTCGAACGGCTCGCCGGGGAACAGCTCGGGGTGCGCGGCGGCGGTCCGGCGCAGGCCGCGCTGACCGTGTGCGGCGAGCGCGCAGATGCGTCCCTGCTCGGCGGCGGCGGCGATCGGATCCGGCAGCGGCCCGCCGGTCACGCCGACTCCGCCGGGCCGGCGGCGAGCAGGGTCAGCTCGACCCGCCGGCGTGGTCGCAGCGCCGCCGCCAGCCGCAGCCCGGGTACGTCGGCCCGGTCCAGCCGGAACCGGTAGCGGCTGAGCATCGTGGCGAGGATGAGCTGGGCCTCCAGATAGAACAGGTACATGCCGAGGCACTGGTGCGGGCCGCCGCCGAACGGGAAGTGGGCGTAGCGGTGGCGGGCGCGGACCCGTTCCGGGCGGAACCGCTCCGGGTCGAACTCGTCCGGGCGGTCCCAGAACTGCCGCATCCGCTGGGTGATCAGCGGGCTGACCGCCATGGTGGCGCCGGCCTCGATCGGCACGCCGTCGATGACGTCGTCGGCGACCGCGCGGCGCGGGATGATCCAGCCGATCGGGTAGAGCCGCAGCAGTTCGTCCAGCACCATCCGGGTGTAGGTGAGCCGGTTCAGGTGCTCCCGGCGTACCGGACCGGCGCCGACCACCTCGTCGATCTCGGCGTAGAGCCGCCCGGCGACCTCGGGATGCTGGTGCAGGTGCGGCCAGGCCCAGGTGAGTACGTTGATGGTGGTCTCGGTGGTGGCGGCGAACATGGCCACGGTGTCGTTGCGGACCTGCCGCTCGTCGAGCTGCCGACCGTCGTCGGTGCGGGCCCGCCAGAGCGTGGAGATGATGTCGTCACCCTGGTCGGCGGCCTCGCGGGTCTGCCGGACGATCGGCACCAGCACGTCGTCGACGACGCGTACCGCGCGGCGGAACGCGCGGTCCCCCGGCATCGGCAGCGACAGCGGCGCGAACGGCACCACGATCCGCGGGATGACGGCGGTGGCGATGCGGTCCTGGGCCTCGATCACCCGCATCGCGTCCGGCACGGAGATGCGGTCGGCGAAGAGCACCTTCATGATCGCCCGGCTGACGATGCGGGCCTGTTCGACGCCGATGTCCACCGGCCGGCCCGCGCGGTACGGCTCGTCCAGCTCGTCGACCGCGTCGCGGATGGCGTCCGCCATGCCGTCGATGAGCGCCTCCACCCGCTTCGCGGTGAACATCGGCTGGAGCATCCGGCGGCTGGCCGACCAGATCTGCCCCTCGCCGAGGATGCCCTCGCCGAACAGTCGCTTGACCGGGCGCCAGAACAGCCCGTCCCCGGCCCGCTCGTAGTTGTCTGCCCGGTCCCGCAGCACGTGCTGCACGTGCCGGGGGTGGGTGACCAGGTAGGGGCGGAACGAGCCGAGGTTGAGCCGGACCAGGTCGCCGCCGGTGCGGTTGCCAACGTCGATCAGCGCCCGGGCCGGGTCCCGCAGGACGGCGGGCAGGATCTGTCGCAGGGGCACGGTGTGCGGCCGGCCGACAGGCTGGGACAGGCCGGACGATTCGGCCACCTGAACGCTCCCTCGGGTTGCTGAGGGTCGCCTCCCCGTCGCGACCCGTGAAACGTTGCCCGTGAGCATGCCATCCTGAGCGACGAATCAAAAGACGGTACGGAGGATATTTCACGTAACAACAATCTCTTTGTCGAGAATGGAACGCGTGGGACGTGCGTCACGCGGGAAGTCTTCTGGTGCCCGTGCGTCGTCCCCGGGGAACGCGGGCGCGGACGCCTCCGCTGTGCCAAGCTTCGGGCATGGACGACAAGACCATCCTGAGCCGGATCTCGGAACTCGTCGACGAGGAGCACCGGCTGCGCTCCGACGCGCAGCAGCACGAGGCCGGCACCGACGACGAGGCCCGGGAGCGGCTGCGGGCCCTGGAGGAGTCGCTGGACCAGTGCTGGGACCTGCTCCGTCGCCGCCGGGCCGCCCGGCAGGCGCACGGCGACCCGGACGCCCAGGGCGAGCGCCCGGTGCCGGAGGTCGAGCGCTACCTCCAGTGACCCGGCGTCCCGGGCGGGGCGACTCCCCGCCCGGGACACCTGACGGTCAGCGGATCCCCGCCTCCCGCAGCAGCACCCCGGTCAACGCCGCCGGGTCGGTGACGGTGTCGGGCAGCCCGCGGGCGGTGAACCACGCGGCCACCACCCGCACGTCGCGGGCCAGGAACTCGGCCCCCTGCGGGTTGGCCACCACGTCGACCACCTGCGGCAGGTCGATCATGACCAGCCGGCCGGCGTGCACCAGGAGGTTGTACGGCGACAGGTCGCCGTGGGCGAACCCGGCCCGGGCCAGCACCAGCAGGGCCTCCACCAACTGCTCCCACAGGTCGCGCAGCCCGTCGTCGGTGGGCCGGACCTGGGCCAGCCGGGGCGCGGCCTCCCCCGACCCGGGGTCACCGACGAACTCCAGCATCAGCTCGGTGCCGAGCAGCTGCACGGGGTAGGGCACGGCGATCCGCCCGGAGGCGGCGCCGATCTCCCACAGCCGGGACAGCGCGGCGAACTCGGCCGCCGCCCACTGCCCGGCGATCATCTGCCGGCCGAACGCGGTGCGGCCGGCCATCGCCCGCATCTCCCGCGACCGGCGGACCCGGCGGCCCTCCAGGTAGCCGGCATCGCGGTGGAAGAGCCGGTGCTGGGCGTCGCGGTAACGCTTGACCGCCAACAGACAGGCGCGGTCGGTGTCCGGCACGGCCCGGCGGACCAGATGGACGTCCGCCTCCTTGCCGGTCTTCAGCACCCCGAGTTCGGTGTCCCGGGCGGCCAGCTCGGTGACCAGCCAGTCGGGGTGCGGTTCGGGACCGTGGACGGCCTGGTCCCAGGAGGACCAGCTGTCCTCCGCGTCGGGCTCGGCGTCGGGGTCGGTGAGGGTCGGCGGGGCCTGCCGGCCCCGCTTCAGGAAGTCGGGCTCGTCGTCGTCGAAGCGGCTCTTGCCGCGGCCACGGCGCTGCGGCGCCGGGAGGTCGTGATCGCGCACGGGTGGATCTGTCCTTCGATCGAGGCTGGTGGAGGCAGGTGGAACGACCCTGCAAAGACGGCCATGACCGACCTCCTCTCCTCGACCGGGCGACACCCGGCTGCGCCCTCGCGCGGCACCATGCTCGTGGGCCGGCCCGGACCGCGCAACCGGTTTTCCGGCCGCCGCGCTCAGCCGGCCAGCACGGCGGCCACCGCCGGGATCAGCCCGTCCTCGACCCGGGTCGGCGCGAAGCGGGTGTCCGACCAGCGCCGGCCCCGGTGCAGCCAGACGCTGGGCAGCCCCACCGCGGTCGCGCCGCCGATGTCCGCCTCCGGGCTGTCGCCGACCACCCACGCGCCGCGCAGCGGCATCCGGGCCCGTTGGGCGGCGAGCGCGAAGATGCGCGGGTTCGGTTTGCTGACGCCGGCCTCCTCGGAGATCACCCAGTCGGCGACGTAGCGGTCCAGGCCGGTCTTGCGGATCTTGGTGTCCTGCTGGCGGGAGGCGCCGTTGGTGACCACGACCGGCACCCAGCCGGCGTCGGCGGCGATCCGCAACGCGCAGGCCACCAGCGGGTCGAGCCGCATCAGCGCCACCACCCCGTCGTGCAGCTCCTCCACCAGGTCGATCGAGGGGATGCGCAGGCCGTAGCGGTCGCGGATGGCGTCGGCGACGTCCCAGCGGTTGGTCAGCCCGTCCGCGTCGACGGAGACCAGCCAGTCGAGGTCGGTGGGCGGCGCGCCGACGCCCTCCAGGAAACGTTCTCCCCAGGCGCGGAACGGCCCGTCGCGGTCCAGCAGGGTGTTGTCCAGATCGAGCAGGAGCAACGGCACTTGGGCACCCTACGGGAAGGCTCGGAGCACCGACAGGGCCGAGGGTCCCCCCACCACGCTCACCCGGCCAGCGTCGCCCGCGCCGCGCCGTCGTGGGGCGGCCGGTCGAGCAGCATGGTGTGCGCCGCGCGGGTGGCGGCCAGCGCCTCCGGGTCCAGCGTCGCCGTCAGCACGTCCTCGCCGGTGTCCGCGCCCCGGGCCAGCGGTCGACCCTCCGGGTCGTAGACCGCCGCGCCACCGTTGAACCGCCAGGGGTCGGCGCCGCCCACCGCGTTGGCGAAGACCACGTACATCGTGTTGTCCAGCGCCCGCGCGGCGTAGTAAAGATCCCGGCGGTGGGCGGAGCCGGCCAGGTAGCCGCTCGGGCAGAGATAGCCGTGCGCGCCGTCGGCGGCCGCGGCCCGGCCGTGCTCCGGGAAGCAGCCGTCGTAGCAGATGCCGAGGCCGAACCGCCACTGCTCGACCACGAGCGTGGCGCCGCGCCGACCGGCGTCGAACAGCTCGCGCTCGCCGCTCCAGAGCTGCTGCTTGTCGTACCCCACGATGACCGCGCCGGTCGGGTCCACCACCAGCGACGAGATGGTGCGCCGCCGGTCCGGGTGCCGGACCGCCGCACCGATCACCACCGCGGCCCCCGCCTCCCGGGCGGCGTTCCGCAGCGGGTCCAGCCGCGGGTCGTCGACCCGGCCGTCGGGGTCGGCGGCCACGTCCGTCCCGGCCGGGTCGACGCCCAGCGTGGGCGGGTGGTACGCCGGCAGGAACAGCTCCGGCAGCACGACGACACGGGCGGCGGCCCGCACGACCAGGCGCGCGGCGGTGCGGGCGTTGCCGGCGACGTCGCCCGGCGTCGGTTCGGCCTGCACGGCGGCGACGGTCAACGGGCGGGAGGGGAGCGACACGACCGGGATGCTAGCGAACCGCCTCCCAAGCCGTACGTACGGTTTGCGTCGACCGTCTCCACCTGCGACGATCGTGCCGTGCCCAGAGTAAGTCAGGACCAGCTCGACGCGCGCCGACAGGAGATCCTGGCCGCCGCGCGAGCGTGTTTCGCCCGGCACGGCTACGAGGGCGCGACCGTGCGACGGCTGGAGGAGGCCACCGGCCTGTCCCGGGGCGCGATCTTCCACCACTTCCGGGACAAGGACTCGCTCTTCCTCGCCGTGGCCGAGGACGACGCCGCCGCCATGGTCGAGACCGTCGCGCGCAACGGCCTGGTCCAGGTCATGCGCGACCTGCTGGCCCGGGCGGTCTCCCCGGACACCACCGGCTGGCTCGGCAGCCAGCTGGAGGTCTCCCGCCGCCTGCGCACCGACCCGGCCTTCGCCAGGCGGTGGGCGGAACGCTCGGCCGCCATCGCCGAGGCGACCCGGGAACGTCTGCTGCGCCAGCGCGAGGCCGGTGTGCTACGCGACGACGTGCCGATCGACGTGCTGGCCCAGTTCCTGGAGTTGGCGTACGACGGGCTGGTGCTGCACCTGGCGATGGGCCGCCCGGCCGGAGACCTGAGCCGGGTGCTCGACCTGGTCGAGGAGGCCGTCCGCCGGCACTGAGTCTCGGTCCGGTAACTCGACCCTCCGCGGAGATCGACACTGGCGCTCCTGCTCCACAATGAGCCGCGACCCCCTCGCGACAGGAGCAGACCATGACCGTCCTCGCGGCCGACACCTGGGGCGTACCCGGCCCCGTCTTCCTGCGCTGGTACCTCGTGGCCGCCGTCGTCCTGGTCGTCGGCACGGTGGTGTACCGGTTCCGGGCGCTCGCCGGCACCCCGGTCACCGACCACGGCGCGCTCGGACCGCAGCAGGTCGCGTACCTCAACGGCGGTGACCAGCTCGCGGTCTGGACCTCCCTCGGTGGGCTGCGCCGGGCCGGCGCGGTCGGCGCGCACCCGGACCGGCGGCTGGCCCCCGGCGGG
>NZ_CADEAU010000304.1 GCF_902825405.1 Micromonospora maritima
GTGCGGTCATGACCGGCAGCCTGTCAGCACCGGGCGCGGTCGGCCAGACGTTTTCCGCCCGCGCGGTGACGCCGGCCGGCGGCGTCAGGCCACCGCGGCGGCGGCGAAGTCGACGGCGGCGGTGTCGACCGTGCCGGCGGTGCGCCCGGGCGCGCCCTGGAAGCCCCAGTAGAGGTTGGTGTGGGCGATCACCTGCGCGGGCGGGGGCGCGCCGTAGGCGGAGAGGTCCTCGGTGGTGTGGGCGTCGGCGACGAGCGTGGTGTCGTAGCCCCGGGTGAAGGCGCCGTGCAACGTGGAGCGGACGCACGCGTCGGTCTGCGCGCCGGTGACGACCAGCCGGCCCACGCCGCCGGCGGCGAGCACCCGCTCCAGGTCGGTGTCCTCGAAGGAGTCGCCGTAGGCCTTGTGCACCAGCGGCTCGTCGTCGCGGCGGGCCAGCTCCGGCACGATCTGCCACGGCTCGCTGCCGGCGGGCAGGTCGTCGGCGTGGTGCTGCACCCAGACGACCGGGACGCCGGCGGTGCGGGCGCGGCCGACCAGGGTGGCGATGTTGGCGACCACCCGGTCGCGGTCGTGGGCCTCGCGCACCACGCCGTTCTGCACGTCGATGACGAGCGGGGCGGTGTGCGGGCGGTCGGTGAGCGTGGTCATGGCGGCTCCTTCGGCGGCTGCGGTCGGGCTCAACCTAGCCGTGGCCCCCGACGTTTCCGGTCGGTCGCTCGGCGGCCAGGTTCACCCGGCGCAGCAGGTCGGTAAGCGTCCGGCGCTCGGCCGCGTCCAGCGCGCCGAGCACCCGGTGCTCCTCGTCGCCGACCACGTCCAGGGCCCGCCGCCAGATCGCCTCGCCGGCCCCGGTGAGCGCCACGTCGACGCGCCGCCGGTCGACCTCGGACGGGATCCGGCGCACGAAGCCGCGCCGGACCAGGGCGTCCACCCGGGCGGTGATCGACGCGGGCGCCATCCGTAGCGCGTCGGCGATCTCCGACGGGGCGGCCCGCCCGCCGCGACCGGCGAGGACGTGCAGCGTGCCGTACTCCTTCTCCTGCAGGTCGAGGTCGGCCAGGACCCGGTCCTTCACCGCGCGCAGGTGCCGGGTGAGCAGCATCATCCGCACCACCGCGCCCTCCACGTCCGGGTCGAGGTCGGGCAGGACGGGCTGCCAGCGCGCCACATGCTGGTCGACGGTGTCACGGTCGGTCACGACACCCACGGTACGTCGGACTCGAAATATTCGTTGTCGAAATATTCGACGTCGAAGTAATCTCCGGCGGTGACGCATCCCCTCCGGCTCCCCGCCTTCCGTCTGCTCTTCCTCGGCCGTACGGTGTCCGCCCTCGGCGACGCCGTGGTCCCCACCGCGCTGGCGCTCGCCGTGCTGCGGGCCACCGGCTCGACCGCCGCGCTGGCCCTGGTGCTCGGCTGCGCCATGGTGCCCCGGCTGCTGCTGCTCCCGCTCGGCGGCGTGGTCGCCGACCGGTTCGCCGCCCGCCGCGTCGCGCTCGCCACCGATTTGGTCCGCGGCGCCGCCCAACTGGTCGTCGGCGTCGAACTGCTCGGTGGATCACCCACCCTCGCCCACCTCGCCGTGGCCTCCGCCGTCGGCGGGGCCGCCTCGGCCTTCGCCATGCCCACCGGATCCCCACTGGTCGCCGGCGTCGTCGACGCCGGGGGACGGCAGCGGGCCAACGCCCTGCTCGGCGCCACCACCAACGCCAGCCGGCTCGCCGGCCCGGCCCTGGCCGGCCTGCTGGTCTGGACCGCCGGCCCCGGCTGGGCGTTCGTCATCGACGCCGCCTCGTTCGGCGTCAGCGCCGCGCTGCTGGCCGTCATCCAGGTCCGGCACGTGCCGGTCGAGCGCCGCTCCCTGCGCGCCGACCTGGTCCTCGGGTGGCGGGAGGTCCGCGCCCGCGACTGGTACTGGAGCAGCCTGGTCGCCCACGCGGTCTGGAACGGGGCCGCCGCCGTGCTGCTCACCGTCGGCCCGGCCGTCGCCGTCACGCGGCTCGGCGGCGAGGGTGTCTGGGTGCTGCTGCAACAGGCCGGCGCGGTCGGGCTGCTGGTCGGCTCGCTGCTGGCCACCCGTGCCCGCCCCCGCCGCCCGGTGCTGGTGGGCAACCTGGCGCTGGCCACGTACGCGGCGCCGCTGCTACTGCTCGCCGTGGCCGCGCCCGCCGCGCTGACCGTGGCCGCGTACTGCCTCGCCCTGAGTGCCCTGGGCTTTCTCAACCCGGTCTGGGAGACCGTGGTCCAGGCCCGCTTCCCCACCGAGGTGCTGGCCCGGGTCACCTCCTACGACTGGCTCATGTCGCTGGGCGCCATGCCCCTGGGCTACGCCCTCGCGCCGCTCGCCGCGTCGGCCTGGGGCGCCTCGGCGCCCCTGGCGGTCGCCGGGGTGCTCGTGCTGCTCGCCTGCGCCGGCACCGCCGCCGTGCCCGGCGTACGCCGGGTGGGTTGGACCGTCGCCGCCGCGCCGGCCCAGCCCGAGCCGGCGCGGCGGTGACCCGGATGGCTCAGAGCCGGTGCCCGGTGGTGGCGTCGACGCTGTCCGGAACCGCGTCGTGCCGGTCCCCCACGCTGGACGTGCCGGACGGCTCGAACATGAGGATCGAGGCGCCGTCCGGCGCGTACGGCCGGTGCTCCACCCCGCGCGGCACCACGAACACCGCGCCGCGCGGCAGCGTCACCTCCCGCTGCGCCCCTTCCGCGCCGTCGCGCAGCGCGATGCGCAGCTCCCCGTCGAGCACCAGGAAGAACTCGTCGGTGTGGTCGTGGGCGTGCCAGACGTGTTCGCCGGCCACCTTCGCGATCCGGACGTCGTAGTCGTTGACCGTGGTGACGATCCGCGGACTCCACAACTGGTCGAAACGCGCCAAAGCGGCGGCCAACTCGATCGGCTCAGGGTTCATCCGACCATCCTCGCGCACCGGCGGTGGTCACAGGGGACGGTGCATCACGTGCAGGCCCACCCGCCCCCGCGTCGGGTGGGCGAACGACTCCGGCACGGTGCCGATCACGGCGAAGCCGAGCCGCCGGTACAGCGCCACGGCCGCCGTGTTGGTCTCCACCACGGCGTTGAACTGCATCGCGGCGAAACCCTGCCGGCGGGCCCAGTCCAGCGCCTCCTCGCACAGCGCCCGGCCCACGCCGCGCCCTCGGGCACCGGCGGCCACCATGAAGCTCGCGGTCGCCACGTGCGCGCCCGGCCCGGGCCGGTTCGCGCCCATCTTGGCGGTACCGAGCACGGTGCCGCCGTCGTCCACCGCCACCGAGGTACGCCCCGGCGGACGCTCCACCCACACCTCGCGCGCCACCTCGGCCGGCCAGGCCGGGTCGTAGGGGAACGTGTCCCCGGCGGTGACGACGTCGGAGAAGATCGGCCAGACCTGGCGCCAGTCGGCGTCGGTGAAGTCACGGATGCGCACGGCGGGCACGCTAGCCGGGACCCGACCGTCCGGCCACCGGATTCCGGCCACCCGGCCGAGGCCGGCGGGACGACCTCGCACCGGCCCGCCGGGCCATCATGGGCGGGTGGCCGAATCAGTCGCCGACGTCGATCGCACCGAGGTCGCCACGCCCGCCGGGCCGCCGCCGGTCGGACCACGCACGGCGGTCCCCTGGCTGGTCGGCGCCGCCCTCACCACCGTCCTGCTGGCCGTTGCCGGCCGCTACGGCTACCACCGCGACGAGCTCTACTTCCTGCTGTGCGGCCGGCACCTCGACTGGGGCTACGTCGACCAGGGGCCGCTCGTGCCCGCCCTGGCCCGGCTGGCCGACACCATCGCGCCGGGCAACCTGGTGCTGCTGCGTACCCCGTCGGCGGTCATCGCCGGCGCCGCGGTGGTGCTCGTCGCCGCGATCGCCCGGGAGTTCGGCGCCGGCCGGCTCGCCCAGTCGGCGGCGGCGCTGCTCGCCGCCGCCTCGGGCATCGTCCTGGCCGGCGGGCACCTGCTCAGCACCACAAGCGTCGACCTGCTGGTGTGGCTCGTCGCCGCGTTCTGCGTGGCACGGATGCTGCGCACCGGCGACACCCGCTGGGCGCTCGGCGCCGGGCTCACCCTCGGCGTGGGAATGCTCAACAAGCCCCTGCCCGCCCTGCTCGGCGTCGGTCTGGTCGCCGGGGTCGTGATCGCCGGGCCGCGTCGCCTGCTGCGGGACCGGTGGGTGCTGGCCGGGGCGGTGATCGCCGTGCTGCTCGCCGTGCCGTACGGGGCGTGGCAGGCGGCGCACGGCTTCCCGCAGCTCTCCGTCGCCTCGGCCATCGCCGGCGGCGACAGCTCCTACAGCGGCCGGCTGGACGCGCTCGTGCTGCACCTGCTCATCATCAGCCCGTTCGCCGTCCCGGTGTGGGTGGCCGGGCTGGTGGCGCTGCTGCGCCGCCCGGCCTGGTCGGCGTACCGGGCGTTCGGCTGGGCGTGGCTGGTGGTGGCCGCGGTCGTCGTGCTGGCCGGCGGCAAGGGCTACTACGACGCGCCGCTGCTGCTGGTGCTCACCGCCGCCGGCGTGACACCCGTCCTCGACTGGGCGCGACGGGGAGCCGCCCGGGCCCGGCAGGCGGCGCTCGTCACCGCCGCCGCGCTGATGGCGGCCAGCAGCGCGGTGCTGCTGATGCCCACGCTGCCGCCCGACCGGCTGCCCGACTTCGTCGTCGCGGCCAACCCCGACGTCGGCGAGACGATCGGGTGGCCGGAGTTCGCCGACTCGGTCGCCGCCGTGCACCGGGGTCTGCCACCTGCCGAACGCGACCGCGCGGTCGTGCTCACCGCCAACTACGGCGAGGCCGGCGCGCTGGCCCGCTACGGCCCGGCGCGTGGCCTGCCCCGCGCGTACTCCGGGCACAACAGCATGGTCACGTTCGGCCGTCCGCCCGACGGCGCCGACGTGGTGATCGCCGTCGGCTGGTCCCGACCCGACCGGCTGCGCGCGTGGTTCACCGAGGTCACCGAGGCCGGCCGGGTCGACCAGCGGGTCGACGTCGACAACGAGGAGAACGGCGGGCCGATCTTCGTCGCCCGCGGTCCGCGCCCCCCCTGGTCGCAGATCTGGGACCGCGAGGTCCGGCACGCGTCCTGAGGCCGGCGCGCCATACTTGTCGCCATGCTCTGGGGTGTCAGCGGGCCGCTCTTCCTCCTCGACTACCTGGGGGCGGTCGCCGTGGCCGCCGCGATCGCCCTGGCCGTACGGGAGCTGACCGGCCGACGGGCCCGCGGCGCGACGCCCGACCGGGTCGAGCTGGCCTACCTCACCGACCGCGCGCTGCTGGCCTGCCAGGTGGGGGTGGCCGCGCTGCGCCGGGCCGGCGGGGTGGACACCGGCGAACTGGCCACCCTGCGCGCCGACGGCCCCCCACCGGCCCGGGCACCCGGGCTGGTCCGGGCCCTGCACACCGCGCTGCGCCGGCCGCAGACCTGGGCCGCCGTCCTCGCCGACCCGGACGTCGGCCGGGCGCTGCGCCGGATGGTCTTCCGGCTGGTGCGCGACGGCTGGCTGCTCACCCGCGCCCAACGCCGTCGGATCGCGCTGGCCACCCTGCCGCTGTTCGCGGTCGCCGCCGTCGGCGTGACCCGGCTCGTGGACAGCGCGGTCGAGGGACGCTCCGCCGGCGGCCCTGCCTCCGTCGCCGGGCTGCTGCTGTGCTGCCTGGCCACCGCGCTGGGCGGTTGGTGGCTGACCGAGGTTCCGGAGACCGGCGCGGCCGCCCGCCGCCTGCTGCGCCGGCTGCGACGCGAACACGCCGACCTCGACCCCGAACGCCGCCCCACCTGGCAGGGGCGGGACACCGACGCGCTGCTGACCGCCATGGCGCTGTTCGGTCCCCGCCCGCTGCTCGCCGTCGACCCGGCCTTCGCGGTGCAGGTGGGCGTCGACCCGGACCGCGGCCGACCCCGCCCGGAGCCGAAACCCGCCCGCCGCTGAGCCCTCGACGGGCGGCGGCGACGCCGATACGGCAGAGTGGCCCCACGACCGCGAGCAGGAGGTGACCCGTGGACGGCCCGACCGGGGTGGTGTTCCCCGCTACCGCCGACGGCCGGCGCAGCACGACCGCGCTGGGACGCGCCGTGGTCGCCGACGCGCTGCGCGCGGTCGACCCGGTCGGCGCGCGCTCCGCCGAGCACGAGACCGACTGGCGACGGGGCTACGTCGGCCACTTCCGTCGCCTGGTCGAGGCCGGCCTGCTCTCCCGCGACGCCGCGCTGGGCATCGCCCGCGACGGGCTCGCCGCGCTGCACACCCGCATGCGGTACGCCCCGCCGCACGGCGGCCCCGAGACCACGCCGGCCGAGGCGTTCGCGTCCGACGACCGGGAACCGCCGCTGCGGACCGCCACGGTGACCGGCGCCGGGCCGGTGGAGCGCGAGCTGTCCCTGCCGTACCGGGGGCAACGCCTGCGCGGCGACGACCTGCGCCGCCGGCTCGACGCCTGGGTCGACGCCGGGGTGATCGAGCCCAGCTGCGCCGAGGCGGTCGGCCAGGTGCTGGCCAACCCGGACTGGCTGGACCTGCGCGACCAACGGATCGTGGTGCTCGGCGCCGGCGCCGAGATGGGCCCGCTGCCCTCGGTGCTGCGCTGGGGCGGCGACGTGGTCGCGGTCGACCTGCCCCGCCCGGAGATCTGGCGGCGCGTCCTGCGCACCGCCCGACGCCACGGCGGC
>NZ_CADEAU010000305.1 GCF_902825405.1 Micromonospora maritima
GGCCGGGGTGCTGGTGGCCGCGCTGGACCCCGGCGGTCCGGTCGACGCCGACGACCGCACCTTCGTCGAGCTGGTCGCCGCGCAGATCGGCACCGCGTTGGCACTGGCCCGGGCGCGGCGCCGGCGGGACGCGGACCCCGCCGCGCCGGCCGAACTGCGGCTGTTCCAGGCGCTCGTGGAACGCTCCGGCGACTTCATCGCGGTGGCCACGCCGGACGGCCGGACCGTCTACGTCAACCCGGCCGGGCGGGCGCTTGTCGGGCTGGGCGACGCGGAGCCTGTCGACGGGCTGGGCCTGGTCGACTTCGCCGCGCCGGACGCGCGCGAACGGTGGCACACCGAGCTGATCCCGTCCGCGTTGCGCGCGGGCCACCACCGGGCCGAGAGCCGCCTGGTGCACCGCGACACCGGCACGGCGATCGACGTCGACCACCAGACGTTCACCGTCGCCACCGGCGACGGGCGGGACACCACCGCGTTCGTGGCCACCGTGGCGCGCGACGTCAGCGAGCGGCAGCGGGCGCTGCGCCGGGCGGAGGCGCTGGCCCGGCTGGCCGCGGCGCTCAGCTCGGCGCGTGGCCACGAGGCCATCGTGGAGGTGGTGACCACCGTCGCCCCGGCCGTGGTGGACGCCGTCGCGCTGCGGGTGGCGCTCGCCCCGCCCGGCCGGACCGTGCTCGACGTGGCCGGCGGGGACACCCCCGCCGAGCGGCTGCCGGTGGACGCCGACGCCCCGCTGGCGCGCGCGGTACGGGACAACGTGGTGCTGCCGCTGACCGGCGTCGACGGCCGGACCACCGGGTTGTGCCTGCCGCTGCGCTACGGCGACGGCGTCGCGCTCGGTGCCCTGGAGGTGCGCTGGGCCGAGCCGGTCGTCGAGGACGAGGCGCCGCGGAACCTGCTCGACGCGGTGGCCGGGTTGTGCAGCCAGGCGCTGCAACGGGCCGAGCTGACCGGGTCGGCGCAGGCGATGGCCGGCTTCGCGGCGCGGCTCAGCGTGACCCGCTCCACCACCGAGGCGATCGAGGTGATCCTGGACGCCGCCACCACCGCGCTCGGGGCGGAGCTGCCCGGGCTGGCCATGCGGGCCGAGGGCCGCCGGGTCCGGCTCTGGTACCACGACGACGTGCCGGGCACGCTGTCCGCCTCGTTCCGCGACCTCACCGTCGACGATCCGCGTCCGATCGTGCGCGCGCTGCGCAGCGGGGAACGCGTGGTGCTGCGGGACCGCGCCGACTTCGCCGCCCGGTTCCCCGGGCTGCCCGACCCGGTCGGCGCGCACGGCCTGGTCACCACCGTGGCGCTGCCGCTGTTCGGCGCCGGTCGCCGCCCGATCGCCGCGCTGGGCTTCGGCTGGCGGCGGGAACGGCCGCTGCGCGACAGTGACCTCGCGTTGCTGGACACCATCGCCGACCTGTGCGAGCAGACGCTGGAGCGGGTCCGGCTGGCCGCCGCCGAGCACAACCTGGTGACCCGCCTGGCCGGCCGGCTGCGCAGTTCGTCGCTGACCACCCCACGCGGTCTGGAGGTCGCCACCCGCTACCGGCCGGCGATGAGCGGGCTGCACCTGGGCGGCGACTGGTACGACCTGGTCCGGCAGGAGGGCGACCGGCTGGCCGTGGTGCTCGGCGACGTGGTCGGGCACCAGGTCGAGGCCGCGGCCGACATGGCGCAGCTGCGTACCATGCTGAACACGCTGATCCGGCTGGGCGTACCGCTGGAGGAGGTGTTCCTGCGGCTCACCGAGCTGCTCGGCGTCGGCTTCCTCGGCACCTGCCTGGTCGTGGTGGTCGACCCGCGGGCCCGCACCGCGCACGTGGCCCGCGCCGGCCACCCGCACCCGGTGCTGCTGCCCGCCGGTGCGCCACCGCGCACCGTGCAGACCGCGAACGCGATGCCGCTGGGCATGGTGGACCGGCCGATGACCGTCACCACGATCCCGTTCGCCCCCGGTGACCTGCTGGTGGCGTACACCGACGGGTTGGTGGAGCGGCGCGGCCGGCCCTACGACGAGGGCGTCGCGGCGCTGCACCGGGCGCTGGTCGCGGTGCGCGACGAGCCGGCGGAAGTCATCGCGGACGAGCTGCTGCGCGACCTGGCCGGCTCCGACGACGACCAGGCGCTGGTGGTGCTGCGACACCTCGGCTGACCGGGCATCAGCGGGCCGTTTCGGGGAATGTCGGGAGGTCGGGCGCCGCGAATCGCCCAGCGACCGTACGACAGGAGGACCGTGATGGCCACCAGCACCCAGCCGGCGAAGGCGTCGGGCAGCTACCGGATCGGTGGTGACCTGCGGGTCGACCGCCTCGGCTACGGGGCGATGCAGCTCACCGGCCCGGGCGTCTGGGGCGACCCGAAGGACCCGGCCGAGGCGGTGCGGGTGCTGCGCCGCGCCTACGAGCTGGGCGTGACGTTCATCGACACCGCGGACTCGTACGGGCCGTTCGTCAGCGAGATGCTGATCCGGGAGGCGCTGCACCCGTACGCCGACGACCTGGTCGTCGCGACGAAGGCCGGGCTGACCCGCTCCGGGCCGGGCGACTGGCGGCCGGTGGGGCGCCCGGAGTACCTGCGTCAGCAGTGCGAGCTGAGCCTGCGCCACCTGGGGCTGGACTGCATCCCGCTCTACCAGCTGCACCGGATCGACGAGAAGGTGCCGCTGGCCGACCAGCTCGGCGAGCTGGCGCTGCTCAAGCAGGAGGGCAAGGTCCGGCACATCGGGCTCTCCGAGGTGAGCGTCGAGCAGATCGAGCAGGCCCGCGCGATCACCCCGATCGTGTCCGTGCAGAACCTCTACAACCTGGCCGACCGCAGCGCCGAGGACGTGCTGACCCACTGCGAGCGCAACGACCTGGCGTTCATCCCGTGGTTCCCGATCGCCACCGGCAACCTGGCCCGGCCCGGTGGCCCGCTGGACGCCATCTCGACCGGCCACGGCGCCAGCCCCGCGCAGCTCGCGCTGGCCTGGTTGCTGCGGCGCTCGCCGGTCATGCTGCCCATTCCGGGTACGTCGTCGGTGGCGCACCTGGAGGAGAACGTGGCGGCGGCCGAGGTGGAGCTGAGCGACGACGAGTTCGAGGCGTTGGCGCACGCGGCCTGAGCCGTTCGCCCTCTTTGCGGCGCGTGATCGAACAACTACTGTCAGAAGGATTCTCACGAGTGGGGGTCCGCAGTGGACGAGTTCGACTACGTCGTCGTGGGCGCCGGCGCGGCGGGGTGCGTGCTGGCGAACCGGCTCTCCGAGGACCCGGGCACCCGGGTGCTGCTGCTGGAGGCGGGCGGCTGGGACCGCAGCCCGTTCGTCCGCGTACCGAAGGCGTTCTCCCGGTTGATGGACGACCCGCGCACCGCCTGGCACTACCCGGCGACGACCGGGCCCGACCGGCAGGAGACCTGGCAGCGCGGCCGGATGATCGGCGGCTCGACCTCGGTCAACGGCATGATCTGGAGCCGCGGCGCGCCCCGGGACTGGGCCGCGCTGGCACCGCTGGGCTGGGGCTGGTCGACGATGCGGCAGGTGCTCCGGCGGCTGGAGGACCATCCGCTGGGCCCGGCGCCGCACCGGGGTGTCGGCGGTCCGGTGCGGCTCTCCGTCGCCACCGACACCGACCCGCTCGCCGAGGAGATGGTGGCGACCGGCGTCGGGCTGGGCTGGCGCCGGGTGGACGACCTGGACGCCGACGACGACGAGCGGATCGGGTACCCGACCGCGACCATCCGCGGCGGACGCCGGGTCAGCGCCGCCGACGCGTTCCTGCACCCGTGCCGCGGCCGGCCCAACCTGACAGTCGTGGTCGAGGCGGTCGTGCTGCGGGTGCTGGTCGAGGGCGGTCGGGCGGTCGGCGTACGGGTCGCGTACCGGGGCCGGGAGGTCGAGCACCGGGTGGCCGGCGAGGTGATCCTCGCCGCCGGGGCCCTGGCCACTCCGCAGTTGTTGCAGGTCTCCGGCATCGGGCCGGCGGACACCCTGCGCGCGGCCGGCGTGCCGGTGCTGCTCGACCGGCCCCGGGTGGGCGCCGGCCTGCGGGAGCACCGGTCGATCGCGATGCAGTACCGGCTCGCCGGTCCGGGCGGCTACAACGCCCGGCTCGGCAGTCCGCTCGGGCAGGCCTGGGCGACGCTGCGCTGGCTGCTCACCCGGGGCGGCCCGCTCGCCCTGCCGGTGCTGGACGTCGCGGCGCACGTGAAGTCCCGGCCGGAGCTGGACCGCCCGGACGCCCACCTGCTGATGGCGCCGTTCTCCGCCGCGCCGCCGCGCCCGGGCCGGGCGCTGGAACTGGAACGGGAGCCCGGCGTGATGTGCCTGGGCACGGTGACCCGGCCGGACAGCGAGGGCCACCTCGCGATCACCGACGCCGACCCGCGCACCCCACCGGCCATCGTGGCGAACTACCTGTCCACCGCGCACGACCGGCGGGCGGCGGTCGACCTGTTCCGCCGGATGCGGGAGTTCTTCGGCACCGGGCCGATCGCCGGGCGGGTCCGGGCGGAGACGGTACCCGGGCCGGCCACGCGGACCGACGAGGAGATCGTCGAGGCGGCCGTCACGCACGGCTACTGCGGCTACCACGCCGTCGGCACCTGTGCCATGGGCCCGGACGACGACCACGTGGTGGATCCGCGGCTGCGGGTGCGCGGCGTCGACGGGCTGCGGGTGGTCGACGCGTCGGTGCTGCCGGTGATGGTGGCGGGCTGGACCAGCGCGCCCGTGACCGCGCTGGCCTGGCGGGCGGCCGACCTGATCCTCGGTCGCGACCGGGACTGAGCGTCCCGGCCCGGGCCCGCCCGTCGGCGGGCCCGGAACGGGTCAGACGGCGAAGCAGTTCGGCCGGATCTGCGCGCCGGCCAACGTCTGGCGCACCGCCGTGTACGTGGTGCCGTCCAGGACCAGGCCGAGGTGGCCGACGACCCGCAGCGGGCACCACGCCTGCACCAGGACGTTCGTCGCGCCGTCGCCGAGCACGGCGTTGTCGACCGGCCGGACCAGTTCGTCCTGCCAGGTGCGCACCGTGGTCCAGCGGACCGGACCGGGCGTGTCGTCACCGGCGTTGAGGTCGGCCAGCAAGCTCGACCCGATGGTCATCTGCTGGCAGGCGACGATGCCGGCGCAGCTGCCCAGCCCCAGGAAGTTGACGAGGTTGGCCACGTAGGTGCCGTACTGCGGGCTGCCCAGGCTGACGTACTGGTCGACCTTGGCCGAGCCGCCGAGGAACTTGACGTACCAGCGGCTGACCAGGCCACCCTCGGAATGGGTGACCAGGTCGACCCGGCTCGCGCCGGTGGCGGCGCGGACCTGGTCCACGTAGGAGGCGAGCGCCCGGGCGGACTCGCGGATGTCGCCGAAGCCGAGGTTCGGCAGTTGGTAGATGGAGACCCGGTAGCCGTCGGCCCGCAACCGGGCGGCGATCGGCTCGTACGCGATCGAGATGCCGATCAGGCCCCCGACCACGACGACCGGGTCGGCCGCCGCGGCGGCGGTCCATTCGGCGGCGGTGACGGTGTCCACGGTGGATGCCGTGGCGGCGGCCGCGGTGGGCGAGGTGGTGGGATCGGCTGCGGCGTGCGCGGCGGTGGCCGGCAGGAGCAGGGCGGTGGCGGCGGTGGTGGCGGCCAGGATCGTTCGGAGCAGCATGGGCTGCACCTCCGGTGGGGAGGCACCCGGGGGACCCGGGAGGGACGGGTGGGATCCGATCGATCGTGGGAACGATGATGCGTGTCCGATTTCACACACGTCAATGGAAAGTTACGCGCCGGTAACCAGTTGTCGCGCCCTCCGCGCAAACCGGCATCCCGGGCGGCTCAGTTGCCGAGCGCCTGGACCTTCGCGATGGTCTCCTGCACGTGCTGCCGCGCCGGCTCCCCGCCCTGCGCCGCCTGCGCCAGCGCCTGCCGGTACGCGTCGATGACCCCGATCAGCGGGCCGGCCGTGGCCCCCTCCAGCGCGCCCGCCACCAGCGCCCGCGCCTCCGCCGCGTCCTGGGCGGCGGCCGCCGTGCGGGCCTTGGCCTCGTCCAGCTTCTGCGCCGCCGCCGCCAGCCTCGCGATGATCTCCGCCGCGCTCACAAGCCCTCCCCGGGTCCCACCCTGCCGACCACCGCGCAGCCTACCGCCCTGCGCCGGCCCCGCCTTTTCGTCGATCTGGGGCGGGGAGGCGAGGGCGGCGGGGGTCAGCGGAGGAGGCGGAACAGGAGGAGGTAGAGACAGAACAGGGACGGGGACACCAGGGCGCAGATCACGAAGCCGAGCGGGACGTAGCGGCCGGCCGGGGCGGTGCCGTCGTCCAGCACCGGGCGACCCCACCGGGCCAGCACGAACTGACCGGCCACGAAGGACATCAGCGGCACACCGGCACAGGACAGCGCCGCCACCAGGTCCATCCCGGACACCGGCAGCGGCGAGCCGACCAGCGCGACGAGCATGAGCAGCGAGCCGACGAGCGCGCAGCCGCCGTACACCGCGACCGCCCGCGCCGGCGCGGACCAGGTGGGCAGCAGCACCGGCGTCCGGGCCAGCGCCTCGGCCTCCTGCCCGTGCCGGTCGGCCTCGTCGGCGAGACGACCGGCCGCCGCCAGCTCCGTCGCCGGGTCACCCGGCCGCGGGTCCGGCACGATCCCCGCGGGATACGCCCCGACATCCGC
>NZ_CADEAU010000306.1 GCF_902825405.1 Micromonospora maritima
GCCCGGCTCGGCGGTCCGCCGAGCGCGGTGCGGGTGGCCGGCGGCGGCTTCACCCGGGGCTTCGCCGCCGTGCTGAGCGGACCGGCCGGCGACCCGGTGTTCGTCAAGGCGGCGGCGCTGGACGGGCAGCGGCACCTGGTCGACTGGTACGCCCACGAGGCCGCGATCCTGACCCGCCTCCCCACCGGCCTGCCGGTGCCCCGGCCGCGCTGGGCGCTGACCGCGTCCGGCTGGTACGCCCTGGGCCTCGACGCGATCGACGGACACGTCCCCCGGCTGCCCTGGGACCCGGCCGAGCTGGACGCCGCCCTCGCCACGTACGCCGAGGTGGCCGCCGCGCTCGTCGACCCGCCCGCGGACCTGGCCGCGCTCGGGCTGCCCCGCCTCGCCGACCTGGCCCGGGACGACATCCTGTGGTGGGGAGAGGTGGCCGCCGGCCGCGAACCGCTGCCCGACGGGGCGGCCGGGGCCCCGCTGGCCGAGCTGGTCGCGCTGGAGTCCCGCCTCCCCGGATACGCGGACGCCGCCCCCGGGCTGGCCCACGGCGACCTGCGGGTGGACAACGTCCTGCTGGACGCCGCCGGCCGCGCCTGGCTGTGCGACTGGACCTGGCTCTGCCACGGGCCCGCCTGGTTCGACCTGGCCGGGCTGCTGCTCACCGCGTACGCCAGCGGGCTCGACGCGGACGCCGCCTTCGCGCGCCACCCGGTCACCGCCGGCGCTCCCGTCGACGCACTGGACGTGAGCCTCGCCGCGCTCGCCGGCTACTTCCTCACCGGCGCCGCCGCCGGACCGTCGACGGCCTCCCCCCACCTGCGGGCCCACCAGCGGTGGAGCGGCGAGCAGGCGCTCGGCTGGCTGGCCGCCCGTCAGGGCTGGGCCCGCGCCTGAGGCGGGTCGCCGGAGGCGTTTTGGCTCGTCCGGGGCCGACCTGGTAGCCTGGCTATTCGCGCGGCGATGACGCATGCTCGTCGTGCGCGAAAGCAGACCAACCCGAGCTATCAAGACGAGGCTGTCGCGTGGCGAACATCAAGTCCCAGATCAAGCGCAACCGGCAGAACGAGAAGCGCCGGCTGCGTAACAAGTCGGTCAAGTCGTCGCTGAAGACCGCCATCCGGAAGTTCAACGAGGCTGCCGAGGCCGGCGACACCGAGAAGGCCAGCGTTCTCATGCGCGAGGCCACCCGGAAGCTGGACAAGGCCGCCAGCAAGGGCGTCATCCACGCCAACCAGGCGGCCAACCGGAAGTCGGCGATCGCCAAGCGCGTCGCGTCGTTCTCGGCCTGACCAACGCCGTAGACCCGACCGGAAGCCCCGGGGCCACCGCCCCGGGGCTTCCGGCTGTCGGCGTTCTCCGGAGTCCTCCGCCGGGGACGGGTCAGGCGGGGCCGTCCGCACGGGGGCACTGCCGCTAGAGTTGGCGGCCTGGGCCCGCCGTTGTGGTCGACGGTTGTCAGGAGAGCGCGTGGTCGTACGGGTTGCCGGTCCACCTCCGGCCGACTCCTCGTCGCCGCTGGAGGTGCGCCACGACGGACGGCTCATCCGCGCCGCGAGCGCGGAGGACGCCCTCGGCATGATCATCGACGGCTATGCGGATCTCGCGCGCGGGCCCGAGCGGACCCGGGCCCGCCTCACCCTGGCGCTGCGCGCCCGGGAAGTGGTCCAGGCGCTGCTCAATGCCGGTGAGGTGTTCGAGCAGAGCACCGATGAGCAGCGACAGGTGCTGCTCACAGATCAGGGCGCGACGCCGCCCGGCCTCGACGTCTGGAACGCCGTCGTGCCGCTGGTGCTGGTGACCTCGTTCTACCGGCCGCTCGGGGACCGGGACCAGCCCCGGGTGGCCGGGCCCGGCCAGATCTGGTGGATCGATCCGGAGACCCCCACGTCCCTCCTGGAGACCCTGCACCAGGTGCGTTGGCTCGACGTGCTGCGCATGGCGACACCGGATCAGGGCAGCCGCTACCGCAACCTCGGGCCGAACGGCGCCGCGGGCTACTGGTGGCGGCCCCGCGCGGCAGGTGTCGACGCGTGACCGTCGATCACGCACTGGCGGTCCCGACGGACGAGCAGATCCGGGCGCTGCACGAACGGATCGCACCCCACGAGGAAGCGTTCGCGCTCGTCTACACCCACTGCCGGATCGTGTGCGCCGTGGCCGAGCAACTGCTCGACAGGTGCCCCCCGGGTCTGAACGTCGAGCTGGTCCGTGCGGGCAGCCTCCTGCACGACATCGGTGTCTACCGGCTGTACGGGGCGACCGGAGACCTCGATCACGAGAACTACGTCCGCCACGGGGTGCTGGGGCACGCGCTCCTGCGTGACCTCGGGTTCTCGGAGCGGGTGAGCAGGTTCTGCTCCCACCACACCGGGGTCGGTCTCACTCGCGAGGACGTGTTGCGGCAGTGCCTGCCGCTGCCGGTGGCCGACTACACGGCCGACACGCCGGAAGAGCAGCTGGTGCTGTACGCGGACAAGTTCCACAGCAAGACGACGCCGCCCGCGTTCGTGACCGCGGCGTCCTACGCCGCCGGGGTGCGGCGGTTCGGTGCGGACAAGGTGGCCCGGTTCGCGGCGCTGGTGGAGCAGTTCGGCGAGCCCGACCTCCGCCTCCTGTCCGACCGCTACCGGCAGCCGATCGTCTGAGCATCCGGCACCCCGGCCGCGGGGCGTCACCTCCCCCGGCCGGCGTCGAGGTCCCGACCCCGGTGGGGTGGTCTCGACGCGGACGGGTGGGAGGACGAGAGATCCGGGTCGGTCCGGGCCGCGGGAGTGCGTCGGGGAAGGGCCAGGGACGCCGCCCTGGCCGCGTCGACCGCCCGCTGCGTCTCGCTGCGGTGCTGGAGGGTGATGATGCTGGAGATCGGGCGGCCGGTGTCCGGCACCCAGACGAACTCGTTCTCGTCGGCCTTCGGCCACCGCAGGTAGTGCCGGTTGCCGAAGCTGGTCAGTTCGCCGTCGAGGGCGACCCACATCTTGGCCGTCTGCCCACCGTCGATGAAGCAGCCCCAGCGGTATCCCGGATCGGCGGCGACGGAGTCCCGCGCCTCCTGCGGAGTGACGCCCTGGAACACCGGCGATGCGGGCCGGCCGTCGAACAGCCGCAGGTGGGTCCGGCCCACCCGGTCTTCGAAGACCAGCATGCGCGCCTTCCGGCTCGACGCGAACGGCGGCGCGACATCCAGCGACCGGTCCGTGTTGACGGGGTGTGCGGCGAAGTCGGCGACGTCCAGCGACGGCCCGACCGTGACCGCGGAGTCGGGCCACGCGTCCTCGTCCAGCCCACCGATGCTGCGGACCTCCAGAAGGTTGTCGCCGCGCAGGTCGACGTGCCGCGCCGGGCACCTCAGCACGAGGTCATGGGCGAAGATGTCGAGCCCGCCGTCCACCGCGACGCCCGTGGACCGGAACTCGCGGCCACCGACCAGCGTGAAGCCGACATCGACCAGGTCGGCTCGCGGCGGTAGCGCGGGCGTCACGCGCGAGGCCTCGTCCAGGACACGCACGCTGCCCTTCTCCGGATCGTTCCGGCGGTCGATCACCATGTTGCCGTTACCGAAGACGTAGCACTCGGCCTGCCGGTCGGTCAGGCTGCCCGTCCAGGTCAGCCGGGTGCCGTTGAGAGCGACGTGGCCGGCCGCGGTGAGATGGCGCAGCGACAGTGCCCCCTCGCGGGAGATCAACGCCTCGCGGTCGACCACCGGCATGCTGAGCACCTGGCCCTGCTCGATGGCGAGGTTCAGGCTCGTCTGCACGGGCAGGCCGGACGCCTCGTCGAGCAGGGTGAAGAACGCGGCGCTGGACGTGGCCGGAGCGTGCTGTGCGGCATCGACGGCCGCCGTGGGGCGAGGGGTGAACCGAAGCGCAGCCGTGGTGCCGCTCGACGCCCAGCTCAGGTCGTAGATGTTGGTGAACTGGTCGCCGGTCAGGGGCAGCGATCGGGTCCGCAACACGAGGGAGTTGCCCAGGTCCGTCACCCGAGGTGTCACCGGGCGGTCGATCTCGGCTTCCATGAACCGGGCCGCTTCCTGCAACGAGCGGAACCGACGCTCGTCAGCCACGGCCGCCGGCCAGCCCTGGACGATCGCCCGCTGCCACCTGCACCGTGTCGCCTCCCCCGCCCGGCACGCCGGCCGTCCCGCGGTCCGCGTGGAGATCCATGGTGGCAGGTCACGTCCTCGCCGTGGGGGTCCTCTTCCGCCCGGGACGTTCGGCCCCGAGGCGCCGCACGTGCCGTCGTCAGCGGAAGGAGTCCGGCCAGGTGACGCCGGGCTCGGTGCGGCGTTCCCTCTCGCCGCCCCGGTCGAACGGAAGCGCGGACCGACCCGGCTGGTGGTACGGAACGGCCGGACGCGGCGCACCCGACTCGGCCAGGCTCAGGCCGCCGGGCAGCGCCCGGGCGGTGGCCGGCACCGGGGCCCGCCCGACCACCGGCTCCATCTGCCGGCGGAACCGGTCCCGCTCCTGCTCGGGGACCTGGGCGGCGGTGCGGACGACCATCTCGGCCACCACGTCGTTGAGCTTGACCATCACCGCCACCGCGGTCGGCAGGACCAGCACCGCCCACCAGCTCACCAGCTCGGCGAGGGCGAGCAGCACGGCCAGCGCCGCCGCTCCCTCGAAGAAGAGGAAGCAGAGCACCCCGCCGGGGTTGACGAAGCGCAGGCCGAGCACCCGGGCGTAGAGCGGCCGGTACCGCTCCTCGTCCGTCGGCACGGTCGACCACGCTCGGGTCACCGGGCGCCGCCCTGCCGGGCCGCCGCCACCGAGAAGACGGCCCGCTCCAGCGCGTACGCCCGGTCGTCGGCGCCGCCCTTGACCGCCGCGTTGCACTCGGCGGCGGCCCGCATCGCCTCGACCAGGCCCTCCGGTGTCCAGCCCCGGCCCTGACGCTGGGCCCGCTCGATCTTCCACGCCGGCATGCCGAGGCTGCTGGCGAGCTGGTAGGCGCTGCCCCGCCCGGCCGAGGCGACCCGGGCCACGGTCCGGACGCCGTCGGCGAGCGCATCGGCGATCGGCACCGGGTCCACCCCGACGTGCAGGGCCCAGCGCAGCGCCTCCAGGGCGCCGGGCACGTCGCCGACCATCGTCGCGTCGGCCACGGTGAAGCCGGTCACCTCGACCCGGCCCCGGTAGTAGCGGGAGACCGTGTCCGCCCCGATCCGCCCGTCGGTGTCGGCGACGAGCTGCGAACAGGCGGCGGCCAGCTCACGCAGGTCGGCGCCGACGGCGGCGATCAGGGCCTCGGCGGCGTCCTCGGTGCACCTGCCACCGTGGCGACGGATCTCCTCCCGCACGAAGGCCACCCGGTCGCGGTGGCCCTTGAGCTTGGTCGCCGGCACCACGGTCGCGCCCGCCGACCGCAGCCCGTCGGCGAACGCCTTGCCCTTGGCACCGCCGAGGTGCAGCACCACCAGCTGCACGTCCGGGTCGGGATTCTTGGCGTACGCCAGCAGCGCGGTCGACAGGTCCTTGCGGGCGTCCTGGCCGGACCGGAGCACCAGCACCCGGCGGCCGCCGAACAGCGACGGGCTCAGCATCTCGTCGATCTCGCCGACCGTCAGGGAGCCGGCCTGGTACTCCCGGACGTCCACGTCGGCGTCCACCTCACGGGCCCGCGCGACGGCTTCGGTGACCGCGCGCGTGGCGAGCAGCTCCTCGTCGCCGAGGACGAGCAGAATAGGAGGCAGGCTGGCGGGGGTCACGTCGCCCATACTCGCACGCCCTCCGGCCCGATCGTGCCTGCTCATCGGGGACTGTGACGGCGCAGCCCGCACTCAACGCAAATCCAGACATTTGCCTTGATCCTCTCCTATGCCGACAAGATTCCCTTCCTTTCCCGAGTGGGTCACCGGGGCGGCCCGGGTGCGGCGCCGCGCACCACCACCGCCAGCCCGGACCCGGTCCGGACCGTCGCCACGTCCCCGTCGGTGTCGGTGCGCACCACCCGCGCGCCCGCCCGGGTCAACCGGTCCAGCAGAGCCTGGTGGGGATGCCCGTAGTCGTTGTCCACGCCCACGCAGACCAGCGCGACCGCCGGGCGGGCCGCGGCGAGGAACTCCGGATCCTGGTATGCCGACCCGTGGTGGGCCACCTTCAGCACGTCGGCCCGGAGCGCGCCGGCCGGCAGCGTCTCCCGCACGGCCTGCTGCTCCTCGGTCTCGGCGTCCCCGGCCAGCAGGATCCGCACCCCGGACACGGTGGCGCTCAGGACCAGGGAGTTGTTGTTCGGGTCGGAACGGCTGCCGCGCAGCGGGTACGGCGGGCCGACCGCGACCAGCCGTACCCCGCCCTCGCCCCAGCGCCACCCCGCCGACGCCGGGGCCAGCGATGCGCCGCCGCGGCGGGCCGCCTCGCGCACCTGGGCGACGCCGTAGGGCGGCTCCGGCCAGGGTGGGCTCACCACCGCACCCACCCGTCGGCCCCGGAACACTCCGGCCACCCCGCCCACGTGGTCCACGTGGAAGTGGCTGACCACCAGCAACGGCACCTCGCGTACGCCGAGGCGGCGCAGGCAGCCGTCCACGCCGGACGGCTCCGGGCCGGCGTCGACCACCACGGCCCGGCAGATCGGAAGAGCGTCGTGTAGGGAAAGAGTGTTCAGAGCGGTGTAGATCTCGGTGGTCGCC
>NZ_CADEAU010000307.1 GCF_902825405.1 Micromonospora maritima
CGACGCGGTCGGTCAGCCCGGCCTCGCCGGGTCGGGCCGGATCGGTGCGCCCGGCTCCGGCGGCACGGTTCGGGTCGGTGCGCCCGGTCTCGCCGGCTCGGGCCGGGTCGGTGAGACCCGCCTCGGCGGCGAGGGCGGCGCGGAGTACGTCCGCCTCCGTCCCGGTGACCGACCGGGCGAAGCGCACCAGCGCGGCGTCCCTGCTGCCACCGAGGTCGAGCGCGTCGAGCATGAGCTGGGCGATGTGCGCCTCCCGGGTGGCGGCCGGACGGTAGCGCCAGGCCCGCCCCTCCCGCTCGCGCTGCACCATGCCCTTGCCGGCGAGCCGGTCGAGCACGGTCATCACCGTGGTGTAGGCCAGTTCCCGCCCGTCCAGGGCGTCGGCGACCTCGCGCACGGTCACGCCGTCCGACGCGGCGGACGCCGAATCCCACAGCACGTCCATCACCGCACGCTCAAGGTCCCCCAGCCGAGTCACCCATCAATCCTACCCCCCGTAGTAGACCCGTCCGTCCGTTGGTCGGGTGGCCGCCGCCACTCCGGGGAACCAGCGTGGATCTCGGAGCGCTCCGCCAGTTCGGGGAAGTGGCGCCGACTCGCCCGATCGGATGCCCCCACCCCGGGGAACTGGTGTCGATCTTGGTGGCATCGGGGGTGGGGCGATGCCACCACGGCGGAGGTGGTGCGGGTCAGACGCCCTTCGGGTGCCAGACGGTCTTGGTCTCCAGGAGCGTGGTCATCCGGGTCAGGCCCGGGTCGGCGTACCAGTCGTGGTCCGCCGGGGCCGGCCGCAGCACCCGCTTGAGGTTCTCCGCGGCCTTGACCTCCAGCTCCGCCGCCAGCTCGGCGTCGGCCACACCGGTCAGGTCGACGGCGTTGACGTCCATGTGCGCGGCCAGCGTCGGCACCGTCTCGGCGAGCCGGCCGGTCAGCACGTTGACCACGCCGCCGGGCAGGTCGGAGGTGGCCAGCACCTCGGCCAGGGTCACCGCCGCCAGCGGGGCCGCCGGGGAGGCGGCCACCACCACGGTGTTGCCGGTGACGATCGCCGGGGCGATCACGCTGACCAGGCCGAGCAGCGCCGGGGCCTCGGGGGCCACCGCGGCCACCACGCCCGTCGGCTCCGGCGCGGACAGGTTGAAGTACGGGCCGGCGACCGGGTTCGCGCCGCCGTAGACCTGGGGGAGCTTGTCCGACCAGCCGGCGTACCAGACCCAGCGGTCGATCGCGGCGTCCACCTCGTCGGCCGGCGCACCGAGCGCGACGAACTGGTCGCGCCGGCCCTCCAGCATCTCGGCCACCCGGTAGAGGATCTGACCCCGGTTGTACGCGGTCGCCCCGGCCCAGCCCTTCACCGCGGCGCGGGCGGCCACGACCGCGTCCCGCGCGTCCTTGCGGGAGGCCAGCGACACGTTGGAGTCCTGCACGAGATACGACCGTCCCGACTCGCTGCGCGGGAACTTCCCGCCGATGAAGAGCTTGTACGTCTTGCGTACCGCGACCCGCTCAGACATTGAGGTACCCCTCCAGCCCGTGCCGGCCGCCCTCGCGACCGTAACCCGACTCCTTGTAGCCGCCGAACGGCGAGGTCGGGTCGAACTTGTTGAACGTGTTGGCCCAGACCACGCCGGCGCGCAGCCGGTCGGCGGTCCACAGGATCCGGGAGCCCTTGTCGGTCCAGATGCCCGCCGACAGCCCGTACGGCGTGTTGTTGGCCTTCTCGACGGCCTCCGCCGGGGTGCGGAACGTGAGCACGGACAGCACCGGGCCGAAGATCTCCTCGCGGGCGATCCGGTGCGCCTGGGTGACCCCGGTGAAGATGGTCGGCGCGAACCAGAAGCCGCGCTCGGGCAGCTCGCACGGCGGCGACCAGCGCTCCGCCCCCTCGGCGGCGCCGACCTCGGACAGCTCGCGGATCTTCGCCAGCTGGGCGGCCGAGTTGATCGCGCCGATGTCGGTGTTCTTGTCCAGCGGGTCGCCGACCCGCAGCTGGGCCATCCGGCGCTTGAGCGACTCCAGCACCCGGTCGGCGACCGACTCCTGGACCAGCAGCCGGGAGCCGGCGCAGCAGACGTGCCCCTGGTTGAAGAAGATGCCGTTGACGATGCCCTCGACCGCCTGGTCGATCGGGGCGTCGTCGAAGACGATGTTGGCGGCCTTGCCGCCCAGCTCCAGGGTGAGCTTCTTGCGGGTGCCGGCGACCGCGCGGGCGATGGCCTTGCCCACCTCGGTGGAGCCGGTGAACGCGACCTTGTCCACGCCCGGGTGCTCGACCAGCGCGCGGCCGGTGTCGCCGGCGCCGGTGACGATGTTGACCACGCCGGCCGGCAGGTCGGCCTGCTGGCAGATCTCGGCGAACAGCAGCGCGGTCAGCGGGGTGGTCTCGGCCGGCTTGAGCACCACCGTGTTGCCGGCGGCCAGCGCCGGGGCGATCTTCCAGGCCAGCATGAGCAGCGGGAAGTTCCACGGGATGACCTGCGCGGCCACGCCGAGCGGCTTCGGGTCGGGGCCGAAGCCCGCGTACGGGAGCTTGTCCGCCCAGCCGGCGTAGTAGAAGAAGTGCGCGGCGACCAGCGGCAGGTCGACGTCGCGGGACTCCTTGATCGGCTTGCCGTTGTCCAGCGACTCCAGCACGGCCAGCTCGCGGGAGCGCTCCTGGATGATCCGGGCGATCCGGAACAGGTACTTGGCCCGGTCCCGGCCCGGCATCGGGCCCCACACCTTCTCGTACGCCGTCCGCGCGGCGCGGACCGCGCGGTCCACGTCCTCGTTGCCGGCCTCGGCGATCTCGGCCAGGACCTCCTCGGAGGCCGGGTTGACCGACTTGAAGCTGCCGCCGTCGGTGGGGTCGACGAACGCGCCGTCGACGAAGAGCCCGTACGAGGGCTTGATGTCCACCACCGAGCGCGACTCGGGGGCGGGTGCGTATTCGAACATCGCGTTCAGTCCAGGGTGAAGTAGTCGGGGCCGGCGTAGACGCCGGTCGTCAGCTTGGTGCGCTGCATGAGCAGGTCGTTGAGCAGGCTGGACGCGCCGAACCGGAACCAGTCCGGGTCGAGCCAGTCCGGGCCGACGGTCTCGTTGACCATGACCAGGTACTTGATCGCGTCCTTGGTGGTCTTGATGCCGCCGGCCGGCTTGACGCCTACCTGCCGCCCGGTGGCGGCGCGGAAGTCGCGGACCGCCTCCAGCATCACCAGCGTCACCGGCAGCGTGGCCGCGACCGGGACCTTGCCGGTGGAGGTCTTGATGAAGTCGCCGCCGGCCAGCATGGCGAGCCAGGACGCGCGCCGCACGTTGTCGTACGTGGCCAGCTCGCCGGTCTCCAGGATGACCTTGAGGTGCGCGTCCCCGCACGCCTCCTTGGTGGCCACGATCTCGTCGTAGACCTCCTTGAACCGCCCGGCCAGGAACGCGCCCCGGTTGATCACCATGTCGATCTCGTCCGCACCGGCCGCAACGGCGGCCCGGGTGTCGGCCAGCTTGATCTCCAGCGGCGCCTGACCGGACGGGAACGCGGTCGCCACGCTGGCCAGGTGCACGCCGGACCCGGCCAGCACCTCGGCCACGTGCGGCACCATCGCCGGGTAGACGCAGACCGCGCCGACGTGCGGGCAGCTCGGGTCGGACGGGTCGGGGCGCAGCGCCTTGGCGGCCAGCGCCCGCACCTTGCCCGGGGTGTCCGCGCCCTCCAGCGTGGTCAGGTCGACCATCCGGATCGCCAGGTCGATCGCCTCGGCCTTGGCCGTGGTCTTGATGGAGCGGGTGCCGAGCTGTGCCGCCCGCTGCTCCGCGCCGACCTGGTCCACGCCCGGCAGGCCGTGCAGGAAGGTCCGCAGAGCGGTCTCGGATCGTCCCAGCTCGGAGAGGTCCGACCGGGCCGACGTCGCTGTCGCCGTCATGCCCCGAATAGTACGCACCCGCGAGTCGAGTGATCTTGCTCACGGCGGACCGGTGGTGAGCGCCGCACGTGAGCGGCGTCGCTGGTCGGGCCGCACCCGCCGTGCGCCGGGCCGGGGACCGGTAGGTTGAGCGATCGTGGACGTACACGTCATTGACCATCCGCTCGCCCAGTCGCGGCTGACCGCCATGCGGGACGCCCGGACCGACTCCGCGTCGTTCCGGGCCGCGCTGCGCGAACTCACCACCATGCTGGTGTACGAGGCCGCGCGCTCCTTCCCGGTCGAGAAGTACTCGATCCAGACCCCGGTCACCGACACCGAGGGCACCCGGCTGGCGAACCCGCCGCTGCTGGTGCCGGTGCTGCGGGCCGGTCTCGGCATGGCCGACGCCGCGCTCGACCTGCTGCCCGAGTCGTCGATGGGTTTCGTGGGCCTGGCCCGCGACGAGGAGACGTACGAGCCGCGGGCGTACATGGAGTCGCTGCCCCGGGACCTGAGCGGCCTGCCGGTGCTGGTGCTGGACCCGATGCTCGCCACCGGCGGCTCGCTGGAGCACTGCTGCCGGCTGCTGGCCGACCGGGGCTGCACCGACATCACCGTGCTCTGCGTGCTGGCCGCGCCGGTCGGCATCGAGCGGCTGGAGCAGTCCGGCCTGCCGCTGCGCCTGGTCACCGCGTCGATCGACGAGGGCCTGAACGACCGGATGTTCATCGTGCCGGGCCTCGGCGACGCCGGTGACCGCCAGTTCGGCGGCATGCCCCGCTTCTGATCCATGCACAGACGCGCGTAGAGGGGCCCATTCCGTCTCGGAGGGCCCCTCTCCGCACGAATCGGGCGGCACCGGCGAGTCGATGCGCGCGGGTGCGGGGAGGCGCTAGCGTTCCGGGCCATGACTGGTGTTGCGCTCGCCGAGGAGCTGCTGCTCCTCGCGTATGACGACGAATCCGGCAAGGCGACCATGCCGCGGATCAGCCTGGACCTGGGCATGGCCGCCGCGGTGCTGGTCGAGCTGGCCCTGGCCGGGCGGGTCGCGTACGTGGACGGGAACCTGGCGGTGGTCGACCCCGCGCCGACCGGCGAGCCGATCGCGGACGCGGTGCTGGCCAAGATCGCCGCGGACACCCCGCACACGCCCTCGTCCTGGGTGCAGCGGCTGCGGCACGGGCTGCGCGACCGGATCCTCGGCGACCTCTGCGGCCGGGGCGTGGTCCGCGACGTGGACGAGACCGAGCTGGGCTTCATCCACGTGCACCGCTACCCGGTGGCTGACGCCTCGGTCGAGGCGGACATCCGGCGCCGGCTGGCCGACGCGCTGACCAGCGGGCAGCTCCCGGACGAGCGGACCGCCGCGCTGGCCACGCTCGTCGCGGTGCTGCGGATGGAGCCGGCGCTCGGGCTGACCGGCGCCGCCGCCGACGACGCCGGCAAGCGCCTGGAGGAGATCGCGGCCGGCGCCGGCTTCTCCGGCACGGTGAGCCTGGACGACAGCGTGGTACGCCCGTCGGTGAGCCTGGTCATCGCCGCCCTCGGCCAGGCCGTCGACGCCGCCCTCGGCAAGCGGTAAGGAAGGGCCCCCTTTTAACGCCTCAGGTAGAGGAAGGGCCCCTTGTTAACGCCTGGCGTTAACAAGGGGCCCTTCCTTGCATCCGTGGTCAGAGGCCGAGCGCGGCGGCGATCTCGTTGCGCAGCTCGGTGACGGCGGCCCGGGCGCGGCGCCGGGCCGCGGCCACGTCGCCGTCGGCGACCGGCTCCACCACCTCCAGGTACGCCTTGAGCTTCGGCTCGGTGCCGGAGGGCCGGATCACCACCCGGGCGGCGTCGGTGCGCAGGATCACCACGTCCGCCTCGGGGAGCAGGTCGGTCGTCTCGGTGACCGGGTGCCCGAGCAGCGCGGTCGGGGTGGCCGCCCGCACCCGCGCCATCGAGTCCGCGATCACCCGCAGGTCCTCCACCCGCACCGAGAGCTGGTCGGTGTGGTGCACGCCGAACTCGGCGGCCAGCTCGTCCAGCCGGTCGGTGAGCGTGCGGCCCTGGGCCTTGAGCCCGGCGGCCAGCTCGGCGACGGTCAGCGCGGCGGTGATGCCGTCCTTGTCCCGGACGTGCCCCGGCGCGACGCAGTAGCCCAGCGCCTCCTCGTAGCCGTACGCCAGCGGCTCCCGGCCGCCACCGGCCCGGACGATCCACTTGAACCCGGTGAGCGTCTCGTCGTAGGGCAGCCCCCGCGCCCCGGCCATGGCCCGCAGCAGCGTCGACGAGACGATGGTGGTGGCGTAGAGCCCGGTCACCCCGCGCCGCATCAGGTGGTCGGCGAGCAGCGCGCCCACCTCGTCGCCGCGCAGCATCCGCCAGGAGCCGGCGTCGCGTACGGCCACCGCGCAGCGGTCCGCGTCCGGGTCGTTGGCGATCGCGATGTCCGCGCCGGTGCGGTCGGCGAGCGCGACCAGCAGGTCCACCGCGCCCGGCTCCTCCGGGTTCGGGAAGCTCACGGTCGGGAACGCCGGGTCCGGTTCGGCCTGCTCCGGCACCACGCCCGGCACCCCGAAGCCGGCCCGGGCGAACGCGGCGGTCAGCACCGCGCCGCCCACCCCGTGCAGCGGGGTGTACGCGACCTTCAGGTCCCGGGGCCCGGCCGGGTCCACCACGGCGGCGGCCCGATCCACGTACGCGGCGACCAGGTCGTCGCCGAGCACCTGGCCGGCCGGGCCGAGCGGCACCCGCGCG
>NZ_CADEAU010000308.1 GCF_902825405.1 Micromonospora maritima
CGCGGTCGCGCCGCCGGCGCCGGCCGGCCCGGCCGGACGCTCGCGGCCGGCGACGAACCACGCGATCGAGCCGATCAGCGGGAAGAAGAGGATCACCAGCACCCACACCATCCGGGGCAGCGCCTTGACCTGCCCGTCCTCGGCGGAGAGGCAGCTGATCAGCGCGCAGACGGCGAGCACGATCTGGGCCAGGAAGAGCAGCACGTAGAGGCGGGCCATGCCCCATGATGGCGCACCGGGGTCGGTCAGTGCACCCCACCGAGCACGTGCGCGACGCCGAGCAGGGCCAGCCCGGCCGCGCCCAGCGCGGTCAGCGGCATCGACCAGCGGGCGAGCCGGCGCGGCCCGGCGCCGGTGGCTCGACGCCAGTCCGCCAGCAGGACGGTCAGCCACACCACGACCGCCGCGCCGGCCAGCACCGCGTCGAGGACCCGGCCGGTGAACGCCGGCCGGAGCTGGAGCAGCAGCACGGCGGTCAGCGTGAGCAGCGTCCGCCGCCAGGACAGCCGGGTGCGTTCCGGCTGAAGGCCGGGATCCCGGTGCCCGGTGTCTTCGTTCATGACGTTCCACGCAGCAGCACCGCGACCACCAGGGCCAGCGCGCCGAGCGCGACGACCAGGGCGAGCACCGCCGGGAAGCGGGAGGCCGGCAGTTCCTCGCCCAGCCGCATGGCCCGCTCGGTGCGCGCCCAGTGGTCCACCGCGCGGACCGACACGGTCGCGCCGAGCAGCAGCAACCCGACCGCGAGCACCTCCCGCAGGTGCACCAGCGGCAGTGGCGGGAGGAACTGTGCGGCGGCCAACCCGCCGGCGACCAGCGCCAACCCGGTCCGCAGCCAGGCCAGGAACGTCCGCTCGTTGGCCAGCGAGAAGCGGTAGTCCGGCGGGCTGCCCACCGAGCGCAGCTCACGCGGGTCGAACCAGCGCCTGATCGACTCCCACACGCCGCCGATTATCCGCTTTGCCCCGCGCCTAGCCTGAGGGGATGACCGATCTTGACGCGCGTGCCCTGCGCGACGCCTACGACAGCCAGATCCGTCCGGAGCTGCCCGACCCGCTGCCGGCCGGGGTCACCGTGGACCGGGACGGGCCGCTGTTCCGCGTCCTCGGCCTGGACCAGCGCGGTTTCCTCACCTACCGGACGCTCGACGGCCTGGCCGGCGCCGAGCTGGACGCGTTGATCGCGCGCCAGGTCGAGTTCTTCCGGGCCCGGGGCGAGGCGGTCGAGTGGAAGCTCGCCGGCCACGACGAGCCGTCCGACCTCGGCGACCGGCTGCGCGCCGCCGGCTTCGTCCCGGAGGACCTGGAGACCGTCGTGGTCGGCCCGGTGGCGCCGCTCGCCGCCGCCGTCCCGGTGCTCCCCGAGGGGGTACGCCTGCGCGAGGTCACCGGTCGGGCCGACCTGGAGCGGATCGCCGCCATGGAGGAGGAGGTCTGGCAGGCCGACCGCAGCCACCTGGTCTACGCGCTGGCCCGGGAGATCGAGGCCGACCCGCAGTCGATCACGATCGTGGTGGCCGAGGCGGGCGAGACGGTGGTCAGCGCCGGCTGGATCCGCTACCAGGCCGGCACCGGGTTCGCCAGCCTGTGGGGCGGCTCGACGTTGCCGCAGTGGCGGAAGAAGGGCATCTACCGGGCGCTCGTCGCCCACCGGGCGCGGCTGGCGCAGCAGCGCGGCAAGACGCTGGTGCAGGTGGACTGCTCGCCGGACAGCCGGCCCATCCTGGAGCGGCTCGGGCTCGTTGCGGTCACCACCACCACGCCCTACGTCTACACTCCGTGATCATGGACCGGTTGACGGCGGACGAGCAGCTCACCCTGAAGACCGGCGCGTTCGGGGCGGTCTTCCTGGTCTCCAACGCCGTACCCGGGGTGCTGGCCATGGTGCGGGAGAGCATCGCCGCCTCCGGTGCGCTGGCCGACGTCGGCGGCGTGGTCAAGGAGGCGTTGACCACCGGGCCGCTGCCGCAGTTGCCCCGGGACTCCGCGTTGGAGATCGAGTCCGTGGTGCTGCCCGCGCTGGGCCGGGCGGTGGAGATCCTGCGGGCCAAGTCGCCGGCGGACGTCGAGGCGTACCGGTCGGTGGTGCTGGCCGCGGCGGACCGGGTGGCGCAGGCGCACCGGGGGGTCGAACCGGCCGAGGCCGCGACCATCGACAAGATCAGGCGGGCGCTGGCCGAGCCGGCGTGACGGCACGGTCCGGGCGCGGTGAGCTGCGTCACTCCGGGCCCCCGGGGTGGCGATGCTACTTGCGGGTAACATTGCGTCGTGGGCAAGTGCACAGCACCCTGCGGTTGACCGACCGTTAAGTCACGCGGGAGGCTGCGCCCGTGACCGGGCGAGTGATCGCTACACCAAACAGGAGGGTCGTCGAAGCGCGATGAACATCGTCGTACTCGTCAAGCAGGTGCCCGATTCGGGCGCGGACCGCAACCTGCGTTCAGACGACAACACCGTCGACCGCGGTTCGGCGAACAACGTCATCAACGAGATGGACGAGTACGCCATCGAGGAGGCGTTGAAGATCAAGGAGGCGCACGGCGGCGAGGTCACCATCCTGACCATGGGTCCGGACCGGGCGACCGAGTCGATCCGCAAGGCGCTCTCCATGGGGCCGGACAAGGCCGTCCACGTCGTCGACGACGCGCTGCACGGCTCCTGCGCCGTGGCCACCTCGAAGGTGCTCGCGGCCGCCCTCGGGCAGCTCAACGCCGACCTGGTCATCTGTGGCGCCGAGTCGACCGACGGTCGGGTCCAGGTCATGCCGCACATGATCGCCGAGCGGCTGGGTGTCGCCGCCCTGACCGGCGCGCGCAAGCTCACCGTCGACGGCTCGACCCTGACCGCCGAGCGGCAGACCGAGGAGGGCTACGAGGTGGTCACCGCCTCGACCCCGGCCGTCGTGTCCGTCTGGGACACCATCAACGAGCCGCGCTACCCGTCCTTCAAGGGCATCATGGCCGCCAAGAAGAAGCCGGTGCAGACGCTCTCCCTGGGCGACCTGGGCGTGGCCCCGGCCGAGGTGGGCTTCGACGGCGCCACCAGCGCCGTGGTCGAGCACGCGAAGCGCCCGCCGCGCTCCGGCGGCGAGAAGATCACCGACGAGGGCGAGGGCGGCGTCAAGCTGGTCGAGTTCCTCGCCACCGAGAAGTTCGTGTGAGAGGTCTGGACATGTCTGAGGTTCTCGTCGTCGTCGAAGCCACCAAGGAATTCGGCGTCAAGAAGGTCACCCTGGAGATGCTCACCCTCGCCCGCGAGCTGGGCACGCCGAGCGCGGTGGTGCTCGGCGGCACCGGCGCCGCCGAGGCGCTGAGCGCCAAGCTGGGCGAGTACGGCGCGGAGAAGATCTACGCCGCCGAGGGCGAGGAGATCGACGGCTTCCTGGTGGCGCCGAAGGCCACCGTGGTCGCCGAGCTGGTCAAGCGCGTACAGCCGGCCGCCGTGCTGCTCGCCTCGTCGCAGGAGGGCAAGGAGATCGCCGCCCGCCTCGCGGTCAAGCTGGACAACGGCATCCTGACCGACGTGGTCGCCCTGGACGCCGACGGCACCGCGACCCAGGTCGCGTTCGCCGGCTCCACCATCGTCAAGTCCAAGGTCACCAAGGGCCTGCCGCTGGTCACCGTCCGGCCCAACTCGCTCAACCCGACCCCGGCCGCGGCCACCCCGGCCGTCGAGCAGCTCACCGTGTCGGTCACCGACGCGGACAAGCTGGCCAAGGTCGTCGAGCGGGTCGCCGAGCAGAAGGGCTCCCGCCCCGAGCTGACCGAGGCGTCGGTCGTCGTCTCCGGCGGTCGCGGTGTCGGCAACGCCGACAACTTCAAGCTGGTCGAGGAGCTGGCCGACCTGCTCGGCGGCGCGGTCGGCGCGTCCCGCGCGGCGGTCGACTCCGGCTTCTACCCGCACCAGTTCCAGGTCGGTCAGACCGGCAAGACCGTCTCCCCGCAGCTCTACGTCGCGCTCGGCATCTCCGGCGCGATCCAGCACCGGGCCGGCATGCAGACCTCGAAGACCATCGTCGCGGTGAACAAGGACGCCGAGGCGCCGATCTTCGAGCTGGCCGACTACGGCGTGGTCGGTGACCTGTTCAAGATCGTGCCGCAGGCCGCCGAGGAGATCCGCAAGCGGAAGTGACCCCCGGGTCACGAAGGAAGGCCGCCGCCCGGTGCACCGGGCGGCGGCCTTCTTCTTTCGGGAGCTGATCGGCGGGCCGGGGAGCTGAGCCGGCCCGCCGATCAGCCCGTCAGGGTGCCCCTCAACAGGCTGTCGCCGGAGTGGCGGGTGTTGTTGTCGTACTGCTCGGCGCTGATGTCGACCACCGAGTAGGTGCGCAGGTCGACGTTCGGAGGGATGGGCAGCAGCGCGTCCCCCGATCCGTTGCTCAGCGTACCTACCGAGAACATGTCCATCGTCTTGGGATCGATCAGCCAGACCTCGTAGTACCCCGGAACGTTCGGGAGATTCGCCACGTGCAGGTGCAGTTGGTTGTCACCGAGCACCCGGGCGTCGCCGGCGGCGTCCTTCGGGGTCGCCCCGAACGCGGCCAGCGGCGCGCTGGCCAGCACCGTCGGCTGCGGCGCGGGTTCGTCGCCACCGGTGCCGAGCACGGCGGCAGTCCCGGCCACACCGATCACCGCGGCGGCGGTGGCGGTGACCGCGGTGGTCGCCCAGCCCGGCCAGCGGCGCCCACGCCGCCGACGGGCCGTGGTGACCGGACGGTCCTCCACCGCGACCTGGCCACCGCCGCGCGGTGGACGCCGGTCGGCCAACGTGGGCAGCTCCTCGGCGGCCCGGATCTCCGCGACGATGCCCTGCCAGACGTGCTCCGGCGGATCGGGCAGGTCGGTCAGGCCCTGGGTGCCGGCGCCGAGTCCGGCGACGTGCTGGAGCGACTCCAGCTCGCCGCGGCAGTGCCCGCAGGCGACGAGATGGGTGGATTCTCCGTCGGCCGCCTCACTCTCACCGAGCGCCAGAAAGACCAGCCGGTCGTGGTCCAGGTGCTGCACCGTCCACCTCCCATCTGCGTTTCAGGCTCTGCATGCCGCGCCGGATGTGGCTCTTGACCGTGCCGAGCGGCACTCCGGTCACGGTCGAGATCTGCTGGTGCGTCAGGTCGTCGTAGAACGCCAGCTCCAGCATCCGGCGTTGCTCGTCCGGCAGTCGGGCCAGCTCGTCGGCGACCACCAGCCGGTCGACCACGGTGTCGGGATCGGGGCCGGTGTCCACCGGCTCGGGCAGTTGCTTCACCGTCTCGACCACCCGGGTCTCCCGGGCCGAGGCCCGGATCCGGTCGACCACCTTGCGTCGCCCGATGCCGAGCAGCCAGCCGATCAGTGAGCCTTTCGCCGGGTCGAACGTCTCCCGGCCGAGCCAGGCGGCGACGAACGTCGCCTGGGTCACGTCCTCGGCGTCACTCCGGTTGACAAGCGTCGTGGTGGCCAGGTGCAGCACCGCTCGGCCGAACCGGTCGTACGCCTCTCGCAGGGCGGCCTCGTCGCCGTCGCGGAACCGCGTCGCGAGGTCGTCCTCGACCGACGGTTCGGGGCCCTGCCTGGCCGCCGTCACCGGGCGGCTCGCCTTCCGTGGGGCATGCCCGACTGTAACTCCCACCGCCCCCGCCCCACTCTCCCGGTCCGCCCGGCACGACCCTCGTCACCCCTTCCTTCGTCGCGGGGAGGCGCGGCGGATGCGTCCCGGACCGGAAAAAGAAATCCGATCCGGGGCGCATCCGGGGGCGAGGGAGCCGGCGTAACCCGTTCTGCAAGCCAGGCCTGACGAATCAGCACCAACTACCAGGAGGCAGACAATGCAGCTCGCCATGTTCCGTCGGGTCGCCGCGGGTGGCGCGGTGGCCGCCCTCACCTTCGCCGGTGTCGGCGCCGCCACCATGAGCCCGGCCTACGCCGCCTCGTCGAAGGTCTCCGTGGTGCACGGCATCCCGGACACCCCCGTCGACGTGTACGTCAACGGCAAGAAGACGCTCGACAACTTCAAGCCCGGCGACGTGGCCGGCCCGCTCACCCTGCCCGAGGGGGAGTACGACATCGCCCTGACCAAGCCCGGTGAGGCGATCGACAAGGCCATCCTCAAGGTCGACGACGCCGAGGTGCCGGGTGGGGCGAACATCAGCCTCGCCGCCCACCTCAGCGCCGACGGCAAGCCGCAGATCACCCCGTTCGTCAACGACGTGTCCAAGGTGGGCGCGGGCAAGGCCCGGCTGATCGTCCGGCACACCGCCGCCGCGCCGGCCGTCGACGTGCGGGCCGGTGGCAAGCCGGTCTTCGAAGGGCTGACCAACCCGAAGGAGGCCAAGGCCGACGTGGCCGCCGGCTCCGTGAAGGCGGACGTGGTGCTCGCCGGCACCGACACCGTCGCGATCGGCCCGGCCGACCTGAACCTCAAGGAGGGCACCGCCACCATCGTCTACGCGATCGGCTCCGCCGACGCCAAGAACCTGGACCTGGTCGCGCAGACCATCAGCGGTCTGCACTCGGCGCCGGGCGGCGTGCCCAGCGGCACGTCGGCCGGGTCCTGGCCGAGGTCCGCGCAGAGCTTCTCGTACGCCTCGATGGTGGTCCGGTGCTCGGCCAGCGCGTCGGCCGCGCGGCCGCTGGT
>NZ_CADEAU010000309.1 GCF_902825405.1 Micromonospora maritima
CCGGTGGCGGCGGCGAGCACGGCCCGGGCGAGTGCCCGACCCGTGCCCCGGCGCCGGTACGCGGGATGTACGACCAGTTCCACCCCGACGCCGTCGCCCGGGGCGGTGGTGTCGAGGTGCGCGTATCCGGCCAGGGTGCCGTCGGGCGTCCGGGCGGTGAGGTGCACGGCCGGGGCGTCCGGGTCGCGCAGCCGCAGCAGCGTGTGCTCGTCGAGCGGGTCGGCGCCGTCGGCGTCGCCGGCGGCGCGGGCCAACGCCAGCACCTCGGTGATCTGGTCCGGCGTCAAGCGGTCCACGCGGGTGACCTCGGCCGCGTCCCGCCCTGCGTCGCTCGTCGGCTCGGTGCTGCTCATCCGTGTCACGGTAGCGGCCGTCGGGCCGCCGTTCGCGCCGGAGCGGAACGGGTGGCGGTGGCGCTCGTCACGGGGCGTCGACGGGCATCTGTTCCAGCTCGAACCGGGCCAGCAGTTCGGGCAGCAGGCGCTGCAACGCGTCAACCGTGCCGGAGCGGTCGCCGCCCGCGTCGTGCATGAGCACGATCGCCCCGGGGCCGGTCTGCGTCCGCACGGTCGTCTCGATGGTGGTCGCGCCCGGGGCCTTCCAGTCCGACGGGTCGACGTTCCAGTGCAGCGGGGTGAGGCCCAGTTCCGCGCAGACCGACACCACGGGGGCGGTCCAGGCGCCGCCCGGCTGGCGGTAGTACGCGATGTGGGCGTCGGGCGCGGCGGCGAGGATCGCGTCGTTGGTGCGCAGCAGGTCGGCGCGGATCGCCTCGGGGGACCGCTTGCCCAGGTTGACGTCGTGCTGCCAGGAGTGGTTGCAGACGGTGTGCCCCTCGGCCACGATCGACCGGACCAGGTCCGGGTGGCTCTCCACGTTCTCGCCGACGACGCAGAACGTGGCCCTCACCCCGTACTGGCTCAGCAGGGCGAGGACCTGCGGGGTCCACCGGGGGTCCGGGCCGTCGTCGAAGGTCAGCGCGACGCGGGCGGAGCCGGTGGCGGTCCGGACGCCGAACGGGCCCGGGCCGTCGTCGCCACCCTCCGGGGCGCTCGGCTCGGCGTCCGGCGACGCGTCGGGCAGCGGTCGCCCGGGTGCCGGGGCGGCGGGGAACTCGGTGCTCGGTGGCTGGTCGGCGTAGTGCGGGCCGGCGGTGGAGCCGGCCAGTCCCGTGTTCGTCGGTCGCTGCTCCGGCACCAGGCTGCGACCCAGCACGAAGGCCGAGGCCAGCAGACCGGCGAGCACCACGGTCACGATGCCTGTCGCGCGCACGGTCGCGCCCGACATCAGTGGTACCTGCCGTTCGTCGCCCCCGTGGTCAGCGCGCGCACCATCGCCCCCTCTAACCGGCAAATCCGGCAGTCAGGATATGGCTGACTGATGGGGCAAAAAGGGCAATCGACTAAAGTGGCCCCCGGTCGGGGGAACGGTTCAGACCGGGAGCGGGGCGGGCTCCGACTCCGGCAGCGACCGCGACGGCGGCACCACGAACTTGTACCCGACCTGCCGGACCGTACCGATCATCGACTCGTACTCGGAGCCGAGCTTGGCGCGCAGACGCCGGACGTGCACGTCCACCGTGCGCGTCCCGCCGAAGTAGTCGTAGCCCCAGACCTCGCGGAGCAGCTGGTCCCGGGTGAAGACCCGCCCCGGGTGCTGGGCGAGGAACTTCAACAGCTCGAACTCCTTGTAGGTGAGGTCGAGCGGGCGGCCCTTCAGCTTCGCGGCGTAGGTGTCCGGGTCGATGTTCAGCTCGCCGGCCCGGATCGAGCCGCCGGCGCCGGCGGTGGCGTTGCTCAACCGGCCGACCGCGAGCCGCAGCCGTGCCTCCACCTCGGCCGGGCCGGCCGCGGCGAGGATCACGTCGTCCACGCCCCAGTCGGCGTTGAGCGCGATCAGCCCGGCCTCGGTGACCACCGCGACCAGCGGCACGCCGAGCCCGGTGGCGTGCAGCATCCGGCAGGTGGCCCGCGCCTCGCTCAACTCGGAGCGGGCGTCCACCAGGACGGCGTCCGGGGTCGGGCCGGAGACCAACGTGCGGACGTCGCGGGGTGCGGTGCGGACCGAGTGCGGCAGCAGGTCGAGTGCCGGCAACACCGCCGACGGCTCACCCGCCCGTGCGGTCACGAGCAGCAGGAGCTCCACGATCACCTCCGTCCCGGCGGCCCTTCGGCCGCACGCGACCAGCGGCACGCCCGGGTGGGGGCGGCGCTGTGAACTTGCGTGGGTCCCGGCGTCGCTGACGGGCGGGGTAACGGGATGAGCGTAACCGATCGTCCGCCCGTCACCTTCGCGTCCTTTCCCGTTTGCCCCATCTGCCCTTGATCGCGGCGCAGGTTTTAACGTTGCCGAAACCGTGACCTCCGCCGGACCGCCCGGGTCTGGCACGATCGGGGCGTGTTTCCCTCCACCTCGCGCGACAGCGGTCGTGAACCGTGGGCCGACGAACCGCCGCCCGGGCCGTCCGGCCCCGCCCGTGGCTACCCGCCCGCCCCGCGTACCGGGCCGGGTGGGGAGGAGGGTGAGCGACCGGAGCGCAAGGGCCCGCGCCGGCTCCGCAAGGGCGGACCCGGCCGGCGCCCCGACGACGAGTCCGACGAGGCTCCCGAGGAGGAGGCCCCGCCGGTTCCGTTCCGCCGACCGCTGGCGCTGACCGTGGCGGGCTTCGCCGCGCTGCTCGGCGTGGGGCTGGTCCTCGGGGCGCAGACCTCCGGTCCCGGGCACCGGCTGCCCTTCGCGGTCATCATCTTCGGCGTCCAGATGCTCTACGTGCTCGCCTGGACGATGGCCATGCGACCGCCCGCGCTGCTGGTCGTCGCGCTGGTCAGCGTCGGCGCGGCGACGATCGCGGACGTCGCCGCCGTCCGGTCGGACATCGCCGGCCTGGCGCCGCTCGGCTACGCCGCCGCCGCCGGGCTGCTGCTCGGCGTGCTGGGCCAGCTCGTCCGCCGGGTCGACCGGGCCCGGGTCACCGAGTCGCTGGGCGGCACCCTGCTCATCGTGGTCGGCGTGGTCGCCTTCGGCACGCTGATCGTGCTCAGTCGCATCCCCAAGGGCACCCAGGCCATCACGGTCTGCCTCACCGCCGCCGGGGTGGCGCTGCTGGTGGCCCGGTTGACCGACGCGGTCGCCCCGTGGCCCCGGCTCGCCCCGCAGGTGCCCCGCGGCGCGGCCGGCGTGGTGGCGGGCGCCATGCTCGGCACGCTGACCAGCGCCGTGCTCGGCAGCTACCTGGTCGGGTTCACCCCGACCAGCGCCGCCCTGGTCGGGGTGGTCACCGCGGCCACCGCCGTGCTGGCCGACCTCGCCGTGGGCTACGCCGAGGCGGGTCGGCTGATGGCCGGTGAGCCGCCGACCATGTGGGTGGCCCGGCACATGCAGGGGCCGCTGGGCGGCTTCGCGCTGGCCGCACCTGCTGCGTACGCGATGTGCGTGCTCTTCCTCTGAGCCCGCGGTTGGGGAGGATTCGCCTCGGGTAAGTACGGTTGCGCCGCGAGGCGCGGTGACGGCGGCGAGGACTGGAGGCGGCGTGGCAGAGGCGTACCCGGCGGAAGGCCGGCCCCGCCGGCGGGGCCGGAAGATGCTCATCGGTTTCGTCGTCCTGCTGCTCGTGCTGGTCGGGCTGCTCGTCGTCGCCGACCGGGTGGCCGCCGGGGTGGCCGAGCGGGCGATCGCCGACCAGGTGCGCCAGGAGGTCGCGAAGCAGGACGCGCAGTCCGCCGCGCCCCGGGTCGAGGTCGGCGGCTTCCCGTTCCTCAACCAGGTGCTGGCCGGCAAGTACGAGCGCATCTCGATCCAGCTGACCGACGTGCAGGGCAACGTCCAGGGCGACGCGGTCAGCGTGCCGCGGCTGGACGTGGACGCCCGCAACGTGACCGCGTCGCTGGACACGCTCCGTTCCGGCCAGGGCGACGTGGTGGCGGAGAGCGTCGACGGCCGGGGCACGGTCACCTACGACAGCCTGGCCAAGCTGCTGGACCGGCCCGGGCTGACGCTGGGCGAGCGCGACGGCAGGCTCGCGGTCACCGCCCCGGTGGACATCCTCGGCGTCAAGCTGACCGTCAACGGCACGGCCGACGTGGCAGTGACCGACGGCAAGGTGGCGCTGCGCTTCAACGACCTCAACGCCGAAGGGCTGCCGAACCTGCCGCTGGCGCGGAGCCTGCTGGCCAACTACGCCAAGGGCATCTCGATCGACGTGCCGTTGCCGGAGCTGCCGTTCCAGCTCAACGTCCGAAAGGTGCAGCCGACGCCGGAGGGCCTGATGGTGGACGCGGACGCGAAGGACGTCCCGATCAACGCCGCCCGCTGACGTCCCGGATGCTGGTCGGCCCGGTGCCCCACGGCCGGGTCGGCTGGTAGTCTCCCTCCCCATGGGGACCCACCTCACCAAACGGCGCGCGGTCGACCTGTGCCGCGTGGCCACCTGCCTGTGTCGCCCCGTCATCTGACGGCGGGGCTGTCTCCGGTCGCCTGAGCGACCAATCGGCACCAAGGGTCCGCAACACCCCCTGAACGCCCGGCAGCGGCGCCGTCGCACGTACCCGTGATCCGTTCCTAACTCTGGGTCCCGCGCGTGGTGCGACAGCCACCGACTTCGATCTCCGCGCGCAGGCTCACCACCCATCCTCACCAGGGAGTGATCTGATGAGTCGCGACACCGCACTCGTCTCGGCCGAGTGGGCCGAGAAGAACCTCGACGCCCCGGGCGTCGTCTTCGTCGAGGTCGACGAGGACACCTCGGCCTACGACACCGGCCACATCGCCGGCGCGATCAAGCTGGACTGGAAGGCCGACCTCCAGGACCAGGTCCGGCGGGACTTCGTCAACCAGGAGCAGTTCGCCGCGCTGCTCTCCGAGCGGGGCATCGCCAACGACGACACCGTCATCCTCTACGGCGGCAACAACAACTGGTTCGCCGCGTACGCGTACTGGTACTTCAAGCTCTACGGCCACCGCGACGTCAAGCTGCTCGACGGCGGCCGCAAGAAGTGGGAGCTGGACGCCCGCCCGCTGGTCTCCGACGCGGTGACCCGCCCGGCGACGCAGTACGTCGCGCAGGCGCCGGACACCTCGATCCGCGCGTTCCGCGACGAGGTGGTCGACGCGATCGGCACCAAGAACCTGGTCGACGTGCGCAGCCCCGACGAGTACGCCGGCCGGCTGCTCGCCCCGGCCCACCTCCCGCAGGAGCAGGCGCAGCGGGCCGGCCACGTGCCGACCGCGATCAGCGTGCCGTGGTCCAAGGCGGCGAACGAGGACGGCACGTTCAAGTCCGACGACGAGCTGCGCAAGATCTACGCCGACGCCGGGCTGGACGACGGCAAGGAGACCATCGCCTACTGCCGCATCGGCGAGCGGTCCTCGCACACCTGGTTCGTGCTCCAGGAGCTGCTCGGGCACCGCAACGTGAAGAACTACGACGGTTCCTGGACCGAGTACGGCTCGCTCGTCGGCGTGCCGGTGGCGCTCGGCGACGAGCCCGGGGAGGCCTGACATGACCGCTCCCACCGCTGCCGGCTGCGCCGCGCCGGACCAGGCCGCCCCCCTCCCGGCCAGCCTGGACCTGGAGAAGGAGACAGTCATCACCGGCCGGGTGCTGGCCGAGTCCGGCGAGGTCGTGCCGGGCGCGTACGTCCGGCTGCTCGACTCGACGGGTGAGTTCACCGCCGAGGTGGTGACCTCGGCCGCCGGCCAGTTCCGGTTCTTCGCCGCGCCGGGCTCGTGGACGCTGCGGGCGCTCTCCCGCCACGGCAACGGCGACACCGCCGTGACCGCGGCCCGGGGGATCAACGAGGTGACCGTCGCGGTCGCCGCCTGACCCACGCTCTGACCGTGGCCCGTCACCCCGCCGGGGGGTGACGGGCCACGAGCCGTTCCGGGGCCGGTGGGTGCCCGGTCGCGGGCGGCCCGGTCGTCGGCACGTGACACCATGGCGCGGTGAGTGCCGTCCAGGCGGGATACGCCCCGCCCACCCCTCCCGACCGGCCTGCCGCCGGCCGGCGTCGGCAACGCTGGCTGGTGGCCGCCACGGTGGTGTGGGCCGTGCTGCTCGCCGGGCTGACCTGGTGGTCGGTACGCAACGACCCGCCCACGGTCAAGGAGCAGCGCACGCTGCACCAGGCCGGCCCGGTGGTGGACCGGGCGGTCGGTGCGCTGACCGCCGCGGTCGGAACGGACGGCGTCCCGGCGCTCCTGCCGGACCGGCTCGACCGGGGCTGCCGGGTGACCCCGCTGGACGACGGCGCCTCCCTGGAACGCGGCATCGAGGTGGCGACCGGCGACGTGGACGTCCGCGAGGTGCTGCGCCGGGTGGCCGACCGGCTGCCGGCGCAGTGGCGTGCCGGTGTGTCGACGCTCGACGGCGAACCGCTGCTGCGCGCCGACGCCGGGGAGTTCGTCGCGGTCGAGGGCCGGGCCGGTGGGCCGGGTCGGGTGCTGCTGACGGCGGCCACCGGCTGCCGGCCGGTCGGCGAGGGCTACCGCGCTCCCGCCGCCGACGCCGCGGTGCCGGCCGACCGCGGCGATCTCGTCGACGAAGACGATCGCCGGCGCGTTCGACT